>JASJEE010000329.1 GCA_030064835.1 Microcoleaceae cyanobacterium MO_207.B10
TTAACAAAAAGCGCAGTATCCTCTGGCTTCCCCTCCTTCAAAAGCGAAGCATCCTTTGGCCTCCCCCATCCAACCAAAAGCGCAGCATCCTATGGCCTCCCCCTTACAAAGGGGGACGGGAGGGGGATAAAACAGGGGGACAGGAGGGGGATTCCCAAGGGGGACGGGAGGGGGATATGCGGGGGGAACTGGAAGTCCCCCTTCTCAAGGGGGATGCGCGGGGGATCGTTGATGTACCTCACCAGACTGAAAAACGCTATACCAAATTGATAAATGTTTGCTACAACCGATCAGGGTTATTTCTAGTAGTCAATAGTTAGTTAGTACGGGCGATTTCCTTTCCTGCGGAATGCTGCGCAAACGGAATACTTTCCTAACGGAATGCTGCGCAAACGTAAACGCGAATCGCCCGTACAATATAAGTTACCTTAATCTCATATTTTAGCTGGAAACAATTCTCTTGTCTGCCATAACTATCTGATTTAAAACATTTTAGTTAGCTCAACTATTCGTAACATTCCCCCGCCTCCGCGATGGCAAGCTTTTTTCCGAATAGTATTATGCCATTTTTATAAAAGATTGCTAAATTGTTTAGTTATATTTAGGTGGTAGGTAGTAGTTCAACAATTAATAATTAACAATTACCTCTCTTTGAAAATTTGCATTTTTTTCACAACCAAAAACCTAAATCCTTTATCTGTATTAATTAAATTCAGATGACTAATGCTAAATAACTAAATATTAATAACATCAGTCATCATCTCAAACATCTAAAAGCTAATACTAATCACTACCTAACAGACTTACCAATAAAGCTTTTTGAGCGTGCATTCGATTTTCAGCTTGATCCCAAACACGCGATCGCTCTCCTTCCATAACTCCATCAGTAATTTCTTCATCTCGATGTGCTGGTAAACAATGTAAAACTATCCCATCATCTGCTGCACTTTCTAACAACTTTTCATTAACTTGATAAGGTTGAAAAATGGGAATTCGACTATCAGCTTCCTGCTCTTGTCCCATACTTGCCCAAACATCAGTATAAAGCACTTGACAATCCTTAGCTGCTACCTGGGGGTCTTCAGTAACTATAACTTCACTTTTACCATTAGCAATAGTCTTTGCTTGCTCTACAATTTCCATATTTGGCAGATAATTTGCTGGAGTTGCTATCCTCACATTCATTCCTACCATTGCACAACCCAATAGTAAAGAATTTGCCACATTATTACCATCACCAAAATAACTTAAAGTTATTCCATCGAGCTTGCCAAAACATTCTTGAACCGTCAATAAATCAGCCAATATCTGACAAGGATGTTCCCTATCTGTTAGAGCATTAATAACAGGAATTTTTGCATACTTGGCAAAAGTTTCTAAGTCTTTTTGTTCAAAAGTGCGAATCGCTAAAATATCCAAATATCGGTCTAAAACTCGTGCCGTATCTACCAAAGGTTCTCCCCGACTAACCTGAGTAACATTAGGATTCAAATCAATAACTTGACCTCCTAATTGATACATTGCTACGGTAAAACTTACCCTAGTTCTGGTGGAAGCCTTAGAAAATAATAGCCCCAATACTTTATTACATTTGAGATTTACTTTACCAGATTTAAGTTGGGCTGCTAGTTCTAAAAGTTGCTTTAACTCATCAGAAGTTAAATCTGCCAGACTTAATAAATCTCGTCCTTTTAATTTATCCATAATTTTCCTTTTACGAACTCAAAAGTCATACATTAAAAAAAGTAAGACAACCCCATAGATAAGTCCAGGGGTTGGAAAATTTTACACTTGCATCATCTATTTCTAGATAATTCTTTTAATCCTTATTTTGCGTTTTCTTTGTAGATAACCTCCATATTATTTACTATATCATTAAAAGCAAATTGCATTTCTATTATTAGGGCAAACTTGTTTAGCAATGGGGTTGTCGTGAATGTAAATTGCAGTTAACTTCGGGAGAGATAACAGAGGATTACCGTTAACAACTTGATTAGAATTGAGATTTATTTGAGTTAGCTTTTTCAAAGAAGCTAATGGTTTAAGATCGGATATTTGATTGTGACTAAGATTCAGGTCAGTTAAATTTGTTAGTGAGGCAAGAGGGCTAATATCTGATATTTGATTGCGACTTAAATTAAGTTCTGTCAAACTAACTAGCGAACTTAGAGAACTAATATCTGATATTTGATTTCTATTCAGAGATAGCTGATTTAAGTTAGTTAATAAACTCAGAGAATTAATCTCAGAAACTTGATTACTTACAAGTATTAACTCTTGTAATTTTGTGAGTGATTTTAAAGAAGTAATATCTGATATTTGATTTCCAGCGAGATAGAGTTTATTCAAATCAGTTAGTGATGCTATAGGAGTGATATCTGATATTTGATTGTTGTGTAATATCAATCGAGTTAAATTAGGTAAAGAAGCGATTGGTCTAACATCAGAAATTTGTCTGCTTGTTAAATTTAACCTAGTAGTAAGAGATGCTATTTGACTAGCTTGAGAACAATCTTCTTTACCAAATTTTTCTAAAATTGCATCTACAGTACGTTTAGTTTCTAGAGGAATATTATCTTTCTGAGTACACCAGTCAAAAAAATTATCAAAGTTGCTGGTTTGAGCTTGAGCAGTGGATATTGGAAAAGTAAATATTCCCGTGATAGCTAGAGTTATTTCAAAAAAGATTCGATTTAAAACCAACTTAACAACATTATGATATTTGATAGCCATTTTTCAACTCTGTATTTATTTCTCTATACTAATAACATTAGTTTTTGATATTTTAGATAGTTACTTCATTATAATATTATGTTTAATCTGTGCAATTAATTTTGTGTAACTATGTTAGAGCGCTTTTCTAATATATAGACTACATTTAGTACGGCCAACCCAAAAGTATTTTCCTGCCACCTAGTTGCTAATTGAAAATAATTTTGTGGTCTACTCAAATGAAAAGCGCTGTAAATAACAAAATAGCCAGCTTACCACTAAGTCAAATTCTCAATTGCTTGGTCGATTAAATCACAACCTTCCTCCACACTTTCCACCGTTGCTAACTTACCCCGCAGTTCACCTGCATTCAGAAAACCCTTAGCATACCAAGTCATGTGTTTCCGGGCTTGCCGAATTCCGCGATCGCCCTTGTATTCCCATAGTCCCCGTAAGTGGTCTTTTGCACATTCAAGCCTTTCTATTGCAGTGGGCGGTATTCTCTCCTCACCATTTTTGAAGAAATAATCAATTTCTCCCACCAAAAACGGATAACCCAAAGTCCCACGGGAACACATCACCCCATCCGCCCCAGTCTCCTCCAAACAACGGACTGCAGCATCCACAGAAAAAATATCCCCATTAGCAATGACCGGAATTGACAGTATGTCCTTAACTTTACCAATCCACTCCCACCTTGCCGGGCCATTATATCCTTGAGACCTGGTACGCCCATGTAAAGTCAACATTTGGGCCCCCGCATCTTCCATCCGTTTCGCAAATTCGAGGATATTAATTTCTTGATTATTCCAACCAATTCTAGTTTTTACAGTTACAGGAACAGGTACCGCTTTGACGACTTTACTAACAATTTCTCCAGCTAATTCTGGCTGTCTTAATAAAGAAGAACCCCCACCATTTTTAGTAATTTTATTAACAGGACAACCCATATTAATATCAACAGTATCAGCTCCTTCTTTTACAGCCATTTCTGCTGCTTCTGCTAAGAAATCTGGACGACAATCAAATAATTGAATACTTATTGGTCGTTCATTATTATCAACCTCCATTATTTGAGGTAATTCTTTCACATAATGTAACCCTGTAGCATTTACCATTTCAGTATACATCATTGACTCTGGAGCATAACGACGGACTAAGCGACGAAATACCAAATCTGTTACTCCTGATAATGGTGATTGAAGGACACGACTTTTTACTTCAAAGTTGCCAATTTTTAGTGGAGTAGCTAATTTTTGTTTTAATTCAGTAGATAGAATAGTCATTATGGTAAATTGTCTGTTAATTAGGTCAAGCCCTGACAAAATTAGATTATTGATTCAGAAATACATTTACAAGAAGTGAAAGCTTTCAAATAAGGTAAATCATTTCTGCTGAAAAATCAAGTTCTAATTTAGCCAAGTTTAGACAGAAGTTCCTTTAGATATTTACAACATTATTATAAATATTATACATTTTGTAGTTGTAAAGTTTTCGAGCATTACGCATTTTGGAGGTGTATATTGGATTTTTTTCAGAAAGCAGTATTGGTGCTAGCTTTTTTATCCATAGGCTTTTCTTTAACAGAAGTCTACCTGACAGTAAATCAAATTTGGAAGCGAAAACACGAGCGTATAGTTGCAGAAAGTATATCTGTTACTGCCAATCTAGTTTCTCTATTTCCCGGATTTATTTTTGCACTTAATTTTCTTTTACAAGGAGAATATATAGGCTTGATAGACACCACATTATTTGGTGGTTTATCCTTATTCTACATACTTGTGGGGATGTCAATCTGGGTAGAAGGAGAAAGAAAAAAAGGCTTATTGACTTTAATCAAACAAACCCTTAACTTAGAAAGAAAAGAAGCACGCGACCTAGCTAAGTCATTTTTCAAACCTTCGGGAGCTAAAAAAATCATCAACATTTTCGCTCAGGTAGCGATGATTGATGAAGTAATTAACCCCAGAGAAAAAAAGTTTATTGAATCATTCGCTAACAATTGGAACATTAATTTTTCTTGGGAAAACTTCAGGAAAAATAGCACCGCAGGTGCTTCAGTAAATTTGATGAGTTTGCGTCAGGATATAGCTGATTATTTAGCAACCTCCCCGCCACAGAAACAAGTATCAGAAATCAAAGATATTATCACTGCTCTTGTGAATATTGATGAAGAAGTTTCAGAAAAAGAAAGGCTGATTATGGGAGAGTTAGATGGCTTGCTTTCTGAATATATTAATCAACAATCAAATGCTGCTAGATATCATGTAATAGTGGTGCCACAAAACGAACGACAAGTTCAAGTAATTATGACTTCACTACCAGAACTAACTAGATATGAAGTAGGAGAAGGATTTGCTTATAATAGCGGTCCATTTTATTCAAAAGAATATGCAGATCTAATCTGCGATCATTACCGCAGTCTTAATCTTTTTAGCATCGTCACTTTAACTATTCCTAGTTAAATAAATTCTCTTGCTTCTAAGAAGAAATCGCCTAACTAATCAATTAGTTTAATTATTATAAAAGTAATCGGGTATTACTATTAACTATATGAACGTACCTCTAGCTATGTTGAAAAATCCTATAAATTAAGCCACAGACGGCAAACACAACATTGAACTTACGGTTTGCCACAATGGCAGCGATCGCTTTTTGGCCGTAAATTAGAAAAGGTAAAAGGACACAATAAACAGTGCCCTAATAGTCCAAGACACCTTCATGTTCGGTAAACACACCTTCATGGAATTGTCTAATTAACCTCAGTATAGAGATAAGAAACTAATCTTAAGACTGTATAAAAAATGGACTGGCCCTAGACTCAACCCCTTGGGCTTAGATATTACTCCTAAAGTCACTCGACCAGAGTCGGGTTGACAAAAAGTAAAAATCTTTGTAGTAAATTGGAGCAAAAATACTGTTATGGCAAAAGTAGTAGGAATTGACTTAGGTACAACAAACTCCTGCGTTGCAGTTATGGAAGGTGGTAAACCCACAGTTATAGCTAATGCAGAAGGTTTCCGTACCACTCCCTCCGTAGTAGCTTATGCAAAAAAAGGTGAAAAACTAGTAGGTCAAATCGCCAAGCGTCAAGCTGTGATGAACACCCAAAACACCTTCTACTCAGTAAAGCGATTTATCGGGCGTAGATTTGATGAAGTAACCAATGAAACCACAGAAGTTTCTTATAAAGTTCTTAATGTTAATGGTAACGTTAAATTAGATTGTCCAGCATTAGAAAAACAATTTGCCCCCGAAGAAATTTCAGCCCAAGTTCTGCGTAAACTGGTTGAAGATGCGAGTAAATATCTTGGAGAACAAGTAACACAAGCAGTAATAACCGTACCAGCTTACTTTAATGACTCCCAAAGACAAGCCACTAAAGACGCAGGTAAAATTGCCGGGGTCGAAGTGCTACGGATTATTAACGAACCAACTGCAGCTTCCCTAGCATATGGTTTAGATAAAAAGAGTAATGAAACTATTTTAGTATTTGACCTTGGTGGTGGTACATTCGACGTTTCCATTCTAGAAGTGGGCGATGGTGTATTTGAAGTATTAGCGACTTCTGGTGATACTCACCTTGGTGGTGACGACTTTGATAAAAAAATCGTTGATTTCCTAGCTAGTGAATTTCAAAAAGCAGAAGGTATCGACCTCCGTAAAGATAAGCAAGCACTACAACGTTTAACAGAAGCAGCAGAAAAAGCAAAGATTGAACTTTCTAGCGTTACCCAAACAGAAATCAACTTACCGTTTATTACCGCTACCCAAGAGGGTCCTAAGCATTTAGATACAACTCTCACTCGCGGTAAGTTTGAAGAGCTTTGTGCTGACCTGATTGATCGCTGTCGTATCCCTGTAGAAAATGCTATTCGAGATGCTAAGTTAGATAAAAGTTCTATTGATGAAGTAGTTCTAGTTGGTGGTTCTACTCGAATTCCTGCAGTAAAAGAGGTCGTTAAGAAAGTCCTGGGTAAAGACCCCAACCAAACTGTTAACCCTGATGAAGTAGTAGCTGTTGGTGCTGCGATTCAAGCTGGTGTCTTAGCTGGTGAAGTTAAAGATATTCTCTTGTTAGACGTTACTCCTCTATCTTTGGGTGTGGAAACTTTGGGTGGTGTCATGACAAAGATTATTCCTCGGAATACTACCATCCCTACCAAAAAATCAGAAGTATTTTCAACTGCTGTAGATGGTCAAACAAATGTAGAAATTCATGTACTGCAGGGTGAGCGGGAAATGTCTAACGACAACAAGAGTTTAGGAACTTTCCGCTTAGATGGAATTCCTGCAGCACCTCGCGGGGTACCTCAAATTGAAGTTACCTTCGACATTGATGCTAACGGTATTCTGAATGTAACTGCTAAGGATAAGGGTACTGGTAAGGAACAGTCTATCAGTATTACAGGTGCTTCCACTCTACCAGACGATGAAGTCGAGAAGATGGTGAGAGAAGCAGAATCTAATGCTGCTGCAGACAAAGAGCGTCGTGAAAAAATTGACCGCAAAAACCAAGCTGACTCTTTAGCATATCAAGCTGAAAAGCAAATTCAGGAGTTAGGAGATAAAGTTCCTGAAGCGGATAAAACTAAAATTGAAGGTTTGATTAAAGACTTGCGCGAAGCTGTATCTCAAGAAGATGACGAACGTATTCAGTCTCTAACTACTGAGTTACAACAAGCTCTTTACACAGTTAGCAGCAATATCTATCAACAAGCTGGTGGTACACCTGGCGATGGTGCAGCTCCTGGTGGTGATGCTCCTGGTGGAGGTGGAGATTCTTCTTCTGGTGGAGATGATGTAATTGATGCTGACTTTACTGAAGCTAAGTAGTATTTAATCGTCGAAGTGCAATGATGATGTAGGGTGTGGGTTATATTGCACCCTGCTGCACTCACAAATTTATTCAATTTGATTGACAAATATGGCAAAACCATCCCCGACTACTCCAGGTAATCATTCTCAAATAGCTAAAGTTAGACAACTACGCAAACTTAGCAATTTACTTGATAACGCCGTTCGTGTTCCTGGTACATCTTATGGTGTTGGTATCGATCCACTTCTAGGATTAATTCCTGGAGGTGGTGATTTTTTGGGAGGACTTATTTCTGTTTATATCGTGTTTTCAGCAGCAACGATGGGATTGCCACGGGAAACTCTGACGCGAATGGCTTCTAATATTGTATTTGATTCTTTGGCAGGAATTGTACCTGTTTTTGGAGATTTGTTTGATGTCGCTTGGAAGGCAAATTCTAAAAATATGGATATTTTGGAGGGTCATTTAGAGTCTCCTAAAGTTAGTAAAAGTGCCGATCGCTGGTTTGTTTTTTTGCTTTTAGGCGGTTTAACATTATTTGTTATTGTTATTGCTGCTTTGGGGTTTTTCGTTATTAGTTTATTGGTGCAGATTTTACAGTTTATTATACCGGGTTAGGTTATTTCAGTTATCAGTTATCAGTTATCAGTTATCAGTTAGTCTCCTTTCCTGCAGAATGCACTCGCATTCGGAGAAACTGTCTCTTACCTCCTAGATCCTAGTTCCGCTTTCGATGTCGCGAGCCAGTGCGCAGATGAGCTTTCCGTGGGAAATTTACCCGTACAATAGTCCGTAGTTTAGCAATTAACAATTAATAAATAATAATTAATAATAATTATTAGAGTTGTTGGGAAATAACTTAGGTTAGGAAAAACGAAAATGAAAACAGATATATTTGTTAGTGATTTGATTATTTATGCTGCCATCAGGTATAGGTTCCATAATCCAGTTGCTGTT
>JASJEE010000330.1 GCA_030064835.1 Microcoleaceae cyanobacterium MO_207.B10
ATGCTTCGCTTTTGAAGGAGGGGAAGCCAGAGGATACTGCGCTTTTTGTTAAACGGGGGTTAGGGGGGATCGAAAGCGGTGTACCTCACAAAAGGTGGGAAATGCTATATTACTAATTAGAATCACAAATTCTTAAATAAAATTCAGCGGCTTTATCTTGATTATTTAACTCAAAAATTTCAGCAAAAACTTGAGCAGCTAGTTCAAGTTCTTTGGAATAGTAATGAATTACTCCTTTTTCAAATAATGTTTTAGTTTGTTTTTTGAGGTTGATAACTTCTGGTGGGTCAGCATCAAAAAATTCAAATAGGGAAACAACATCTTTTTTGCCTTTAACTCTCACTTGACCTAAAAATCTGTAGTTATATTTTTGATAGTCTTTCAGTTCCAGAAAAGTTTGTTTACTAATAATTAGAGAAGCACCATATAATTTAGTTAAATCTTGCAGTCTAGAGGCTAAATTTACGGCATCACTAATAACCGTAGTATCCATTCTATTCACGCCACCAACTGTTCCTAACATTAACAAACCTGTATTAATTCCAATTCCAATAGCAATAGGTGATTTTTGGTATTTTTCCCTCAGAGTATTATATTTATTTAGTTCTGAAAGCATCCCTAAAGCTGCTTGGAGAGCATCGTCAGCACAACGACCAAATAGTGCCATAATAGCATCACCAATATATTTATCAATAAAACCATAATTAGCAGTAATTAGAGGTTCCATACGAGAAAGATAAGAATTAATAAATTTAAAATTTTCTGCTAAAGTCATACTTTCTGAAAGGGTGGTAAAAGAGCGAATATCAGAAAATAAAATTGACATATTCTTTTGTACGGATTCGCCTAAAGAAACATCGAGAATACTTTCGTGTCCTAAAAATCTCAGAAACTCTTTAGGTACAAAGTGACTATAGGCTTGATTAAGTTTAGATAGTTCAATATTTTTAAGTTTTAGTTGTTGGGTAAATTGAATTCTTTCTGCCTCAGATTTTTTACGTTCTGTGATGTCTTGAAAGGTAGCGATCGCGTAAATTAGGTTGCCAGTTTCATCAAAAATTGGACTTGCTGAAACTTCTACTGGAATGATTTTTTTTTCTTGACGAATTTCCATATTATCAACTGTGGAATTTTCGCCGTTTAATGCCAAAAATATTGGCTGTTTTTGATCAGGGTAATATGCTTCTGTTCCTGCTAAATAAGCTTGATAAATTTCTGAAAGTTTTTCTGGGGTGGCTTCAGTAACTATTCCTTTTCCAAAGATATTTTGTGCAGTTTGATTTGCATAGAAGGGTTTACCATTAGCATCTACTACAAATACTCCTACTGGTAAAGTTTCTAAGAATTTTTCTAGTCTTTTTTCACTGTCGTATAACTTTTGAGCTGCTTCTATTAAATGTTCTTGTTTGAGGGCATCTTTTAACTTTTGAACATAATTTAGAGTTTTATTAACTGTAATTTCTAAATCTTCTAAATTTATCGGCTTAGTTAAAAAGTCGAATGCTCCTAGATTCATTGCTTTTCTGACAATTTTTAAATCGCTAGAAGCAGAAATAATAACTGTTTTAAGTGTAGGATGATTAATCTCAGATAAGATTGACAGTAAAGTTATGCCATCCATTTCTGGCATAGTTATATCGCTCAATATCATATCTATATCTGGTTCATTTTGTAGCTTTTCTAGAGCTTTTAAGCCGTTAGTAGTAAAAATAAACTCTACTTCTTTTTTGCTAATTTTCTGGCGGAATTTTTGATTAATTATTAATTTAAAGTCTGGTTCATCATCCACAACCAGTATTTTTGCTGGCATAACTTTACAGGTTACTAGGTCAAAAGTTAAAAGGTTAAAACTAAAAATCAAAAAAAATAAAACTGCTTTTGATTTTGAAATATCAAAACATAATTTTTTTCACTAGGTCTCTATTTTTTTATAATAGTTATTTAATCTATGAGGTACAGTTTTATATCCCATCTGGCAGCTTTGTCAGGGAGGAGACTTCAAAGTCCCCCTGATAAAGCTATGCTTTATAAACATCTTTCTTAACATAAAACCTAGAGATTAGAGAGAAGTTATGTGATTGCCCTTAACTGGATATTTGGGGGAGTCAACCGATTTAATTAGAGGCTTTTCTCCCCCCACCTCCCCATCTCCCCATCTCCCCATCTCCCCATCTATCTAAGCTAAGACGCATTTAAAATGCGTCTTAGCAAGTCAGAAGCCAGAAGTCAGAAGTCAGAATTAATAAAGGTTTTCCTTTTAATCAGGCAGACAAAAAATAAGTGGTTTAAATAACAGCTTATCAGAAAAGGGTTGGGCGAAGTTCGTTATCAGAGATAGCTGACAAAGGGGGATTTAGGAGGATTGTAAATGTACTTCATAACTGTGGAAATTCCTATACTTTTCATTTCATAAATGAATATTTTTACTCACAACTATTTTGTTTTTCAATTTCAATATTATTTTGCTCAATGTAGTTAAAAAATTTAGTTAGTGGAATAACTTTTAGTTTACCATTTTTTTGCTGCGGCAATTAAGTTAGTTGCTTTCTCACTATCAACTGGTTTGGAAAAGAAGTATCCCTGTCCGTATTTACATTCCAGATTTCTCAGTAAAGAGAGTTGTTCAGCCGTTTCAACACCTTCAGCAATTACATCTATTCCTAAACTTGAAGCCATGCTAAGAATTGCTTTAGTAATCTCTAAATTTTCTGACTCTTTATCCATTCTCATTACAAAAGAACGGTCGATTTTCAAGGTATCAATAGGAAAGTTTTGCAAACGACTTAATGAAGAATAGCCTGTGCCAAAATCATCGATATTTAACTGTACATTTAATCTTTTTAGGTTTGATAATATGTTCATCACAATTGCTTCATTTTCCATAATTGTAGTTTCAGTAATTTCTAACTTGAGATTATGAGGATCTAAATTAGTTAAAGATAAAATTTCTTGTACTTGGTTTACCAATTCATCTTGAGAAAACTGTCGGCCAGAAAGATTAACACTCATTGTTAAATGATAATGGGGAAACTGTTGTTGCCAATGATAAGTTTGTTGACAAGCTTGTTGGAGTGTCCACCAGCCAATAGGTATAATTAGCCCTGTTTCTTCGGAAATAGGAATAAAATCTACCGGAGAAACTATTCCTCGCTCTGGATGTTTCCATCTAAGTAATGCTTCAAATCCACTAATTAAACCTGTTTTTAAATCAATTATTGGTTGATAATATAACTCTAATTCATTCTTTTTTAAAGCTTGTCTGAGGTCTATTTCTAACTTAAGTTGTGCTAAGTTATCAGCATACATTGAGATGTCAAATACTTCTTGTCGGGCTTTGCCTAAAGTTTTGGCACGATACAGCGCTGTATCTGCATCTCTGAGAATATCTTCTGGATATTTATAATCTTTATTGGCTAAAGCTATACCTATACTTGCACTTGTATAAACTTCCTGATTATTGATAGTAAATGGTAACTGTAGTAATTTTTGAATTCTCTCTGCAACATATTGAGAATTCTCTTCAGATTTGACATATTCTAACAAGATAGCAAATTCATCTCCCCCCATTCTGGCTATAGTATCATCATAACGCATATCTTTTTTGAGTCTATTTGCAACTTCAAGAATTAGCTTGTCTCCTGCTAAATGTCCTAGACTATCATTAACTACTTTAAACCGATCTAAATCTATAAAAATTACTGCGAAATGCTCTTGAGAATGTCTTTTATATCTAGCAAAAGCGTGAGATAGTCTATCCATAAACAAGGCCCGATTGGGTAATTTAGTTAAGCTATCATGGAAAGCATCATACAGTAGTTTTTCTTCTGCTATTTTTCGGTCTGTAATGTTATGACAGTTAACTACTATTCCTTCTATATGACTATCAAAAACTAAATTGGTAAATATAGTTTCAAATACTTGCCAATTTTGCTGATTATTTTTCAGTTTTAGTTCTTTAATATATTCTTTGTCTAATGAATTGTTGATTAACTTTTGCAATGTATGTTTGATTAACTGACGGTCACTAGCATTAACAATCTTAAAAATAGTTCTATTTAGGTTATTTTCACTGAAATTATATAAATATTTATTAGCTGATGGACTAGCATAAATAACTTCTCCATCAATGTTTAAAATCATAATAATATCAGTAGAATTTTCTATGAGCGCTCGAAATCTTTTTTCACTCTCACGCAATGTTTCTTGTTTCAATAATTCTGCTTGAGCTTGCTGTGCTAATTTTTTCTGCTCTACTGCTTCTTTAGCATTTTGTACAGCTCTAATAGTTTTACTGAGGGTAATTGCTAAATCATCTAAATCTAGGGGCTTGGTTAAAAAGTCAAATGCGCCCAGATTCATCGCTTTTCTAATGGTTTTGAAATCACCATAAGCAGAAATAATTACTGTTTTCAGAGTCAATTTATTGATTTCTGATAACTTTTTTAATAAAGTTATTCCGTCCATTTTGGGCATATTAATATCTGTAAAAACTATATCTATCTCAGGTTCTGCTTTGAGAATTTCTAAAGCTTCTATGCCATTATGAACAAAAACAAATTTTAGTTCTTTTTGCCTAATCGGTTTTCTAAATTTCTGACAAATTAATGTTTCCAAATCAGGTTCGTCATCAACCACAAGTATTTTTGCCAACATAAGTCTTAAATATTTTTTACTATAAATTCAAAAAATTATCTTTGATTTCTGCGAAATTAATAGGTTTGATTAGATAGTCATTAGCACCATATTCTTTAGCTAATTTGTAGTGATTATCGTAGCCGTGAGCAGTTAACATACATACATTAATAGTCGGATATTTTTCCTTGATTATTTTCAGCATTTCTAAACCATTAATTCCAGGCAAATTAATATCAGAAATTATTAAATCTATGGTTTGATGATTTTCTGAGTCTAGATAGGACAAGGCTTCCTGTGCTGAAGCTGCAAAAATAAATTCAAATTTTCCAGCCTTAACTTCTTTTTTGAATTTTTTACTGAATAAATATTGGGTGTCTGGTTCATTATCAACAATCATTATTTTTTTCATTTTTGACTATGAGTTTGTTTTTTATCAGGTAAAATCATCATACCATATACATATTTATCTGATATTATTCAAGTTTTAGCATTAGCATATAGTATGTAATAATATTACCATAATTTAGTTAATATTTCCAAATTACTGCTGACTCACAGTCGGCAGAAAAAAATAGATAAAAAGTTACTCAATAGTAACACAGCCAAGGTAGAAGTATATTTTATTGGTTAGGATATATAAATTTCATACTAAGTAGTAAATTTAGCTGAAAAACAACATCAAGACAAAAGTTTACTTCTGGAATTATGCTACTTGGACAAAACACTCAAATGTAAGTAAGTGATAGAAAAAGTTAATTTATATAGTCCTACTAAAGTGATATTCTAAAATTTGAAACTATCCAATGAAAATAGTAAACTATACAGAAATTTTTTGTTAAGCACAAAACTATGCAACTAATTGATTGGCTAATTGTCTTGCTTTATCTCATCTTAACAATGTGGATGGGAATATATTTATCTCGTAAAGGGTCGAAAAGTTTAGCAGACTTTTTTGTTTCTGGGCGATCGCTTCCTTGGTGGTTAGCAGGTACAAGTATGGCAGCTACAACTTTTTCTATAGATACCCCACTCTATATTACAGGAGTTGTGGCCAATCGAGGTATTGCTGGTAATTGGGAATGGTGGATTTTTGCTGTTTCTCATGTGATAATGATTTACATTTTTGCCAAAATGTGGCGACGTTCGGAAGTTATTACTGATGCGGAATTAACTGAAATTCGTTACGGGGGAAATATGGCAGCTATTCTCCGAGGAGTAAAAGCATTTATCTTTGCTATTCCCATGAATTGTATTGCTATTGGCTATGCTATGTTGGCTATGGTTAAAGTTGTTGAAGCTATGGAAATTTGGCAAAGTTTAGGTTTTGATACTGATGCCAATAATCTCAAATTATTCAGTGTAATAGGTGTAAGTATATTTGTCTTAATTTATGCTGGTTTATCTGGTTTATGGGGAGTAGTTGCTACAGATTTTTTCCAATTTTTTCTAGCACTATTCGGCGCAATTATTGTCGCTTTTTTTGCGGTTAATAGTGTGGGTGGAATTCAAGAATTAATGACTAAAGTTCCTGAAGTAATGCCAGACAAAGATATTTTATCTCTTTCACCTTTAACTATTGGTGGAGATGGTAATTATTTGATTGGTTTTAGCAAAACAGCAGGCATAACTGCCAGTACATTTTTTGCTTATATTGCTCTGCAATGGTGGTCTTGGCGACGGAGTGATGGAGGGGGAGAATTTGTACAAAGATTTGCTGCGGCTAAAAATGAAAAAGAAGCAGAAAAAGCAGCCTGGTTATTTAATATAATGCACTATGTTATTAGAACTTGGCCTTGGATTTTAGTGGCTTTAGCTTCTCTTGTAATTTACCCTAATTTAGAAGACAAAGAATTGGGTTATCCCAAATTAATGATTGATTTTCTTTCCCCAGGAATTTTAGGTTTAGTTGTTGCTTCTTTAGTCGCAGCATTTATGAGTACCGTTTCTACTTCTATTAACTGGGGTGCTTCTTTTATTACTAATGATTTATATAGAAGATTTATTAAACCTGATGCTACTCAAGCACAATTAGTTTTAGTAGGGCGACTTTCTTCTGTATTAGTAACAGTTTTAGGAGGAATTGCTGCATTTTTTGCTAAAGATGTAGCGACAGTATTTAGACTAGTAATAGCTATTGGAACAGGTTCGGGATTAGTATTAATTTTACGTTGGTTTTGGTGGCGGGTAAATGCAGCAGCAGAATTAACTGCTATTGTCAGTAGCTTTTTTGTGGGGATGATAACCAGTATAGTTCCCGCTTTCAAAATAGAAGATTTTGGTTTACGAATTATTTTTATTACTGTAATCGTGACAGTTTTGTGGGTACTCGCAATGTTTGTCACACCCCAAGAGTCCGATACAACCTTAGAAGAATTTTATCGGCGATCGCTTCCCGGAGGTCCTGGTTGGCAACGACAAAGAGAAAAGACAGGTTTAGCTCCAGCACAAAATTTGGGTAAAGATTTACAAAAAGTTTTGGCATCTATATTATTATTATTTGGAGCGTTATTAGGGACTGGTGGTTTCCTGTTGCTCAAACCAAATATTGGTTGGATATTCCTGATTATTGCTGTTTTCAGTGGGATGTGGTTGCGACAACTCAATAAGTCGAAAATTTTACCCATGCCAAGACCAGGGTTAGATGATGATGATTTGTTGTAAAATTAGCTTTATGGTCAAAAAAACTAACTGCTGTGAAAAAAAAGTTGGGAAAACAGAGAGTCAGAAATAGGGAAGAAATTTGACTACTTTTCCTTTTCTGAGAAACCTTTCTCCCAACTGTACAAAAATTATCAAATAATCTTACTTTTGAGTTTTCACCCCCGCGGGGGCGGGGACAAGCTTTTTAACTTTGACTTGCTCAATTTAGTTCTCTTTTTTACTCCAAATAAAAATCATGCAAATTTTTCGTCAATATATTGCTCCATTCATAGTAGTAATTATATTTTTACTAGCTATGGTAGCTGTCA
Organism: Microcoleaceae cyanobacterium MO_207.B10; assembly: GCA_030064835.1. Lineage (GTDB taxonomy): Bacteria > Cyanobacteriota > Cyanobacteriia > Cyanobacteriales > Microcoleaceae > JASJEE01. The sequence continues at coordinate 7,605 of JASJEE010000330.1, forward strand.
GCGCTCGCATCTTTTTACCAGGTGACCTTGCAGCACCTGCTCCCACTGAAGAATATATTTCCCCACAAGAAGAAGCAATGTTATCTACACCTAATGTTCATTTCTGGTAAGATTCAGTGATGAGTGAATTAGTAGCAGGTTATAAACTGCGTAAGGGTTCGGGTTTAGACCGGGCAATGTTAGTTAAGTTTATGAATTACACTTATCAGGAGCTTTTCCCGGAACAAAATTTTAGCCATCTAGCTCAAACTGTCAATCGCTATCTATCAACCCAGACACCTATTTGGTGGGTTGATTTCATTGGTAAATCTTTAACTTCACCAGTAACTTCACCAGTGGGTTGTCTGTGGTTGGGTAGTGCTATAGATCAAGTTGAAGGCGATCGTGTGACTCATATTTTTCTATTGTATGTTTCCCCAGCACATCGGCGACTGGGTATCGGTTCAGCTTTAGTTACCCACGCAGAAAATTGGGCAAGAGCTAAAGGCGATCGGCAAATTGGTTTGCAAGTGTTTGTTTCAAACCAACCCGCCCTTAACCTCTATCAAAAATTAGGTTTTGAGTCTGAATCTGTATTAATGGTAAAATCTTTGAATAAGTAAAGGTTTCCATATACAACGCTTCCCAATATTATGAGGTCATTTCAGTTATCAGTTAATAGTTAACTAGTAATGAGTTAATAGTTGTCAAACCATCGCGGGGAAGATGCCCGCATTACAAGACATTCGATTATTAACTAATTAATAAAGTTTTTCCACTTTATTCCTTTTATAACCAGCCTTTTTCTTTGTTTTTCCTCTGATTTCACCACACCCAAAACCCCACACCCAAAACCCAAGATTGATAATATTTGTAGCAAACATTTATCAATTTGGTATAA
>JASJEE010000331.1 GCA_030064835.1 Microcoleaceae cyanobacterium MO_207.B10
TATTTCGTATTGTGATACTTATTTTTAATTGTACAGATTTTAAGCAGGGCTATTTCTTCTAAACCGCACCTTTTATGTATTTACGAAAGTACGTTATTTATAGCTCTAGACAATTTTCTTTCCCTGTCTGTAAAGTAAGTAAATTCATTGCCAAGATATATAATGAAATGACCCTGCTTTTACAGATAAAGAATCAAGCCTTTTTTATCGGAAAAAAGTGCTACCTTTTAGTAGCTAATTAATAAAAATGTGAGCATTTTTAGAAGATAAGGGAAGAAAAACTGAGTGACAATTTTTTGGCTGTCTAGAGTTTTCTAGAGATATTAGAACAAATCCGCTTTAATCAGGAGATATTCAGAAAATTCAAAACCTTTGGCTGATAAAGATTTGGATATTTAGATAACTACTCTATAAGCTAAGATGCATTTTAAATGCGTCTTAGCAATTCATAAGTTTGAAGTATGGGTGATCATTTTAATTAAGCATATAACAAATAACTGCTTTAAATCCACAACAGCTTAATAACCGGATTTGGTATTATTAAATCTTAACGGAACTCTAGCAAATTCTATTTGACTGGGTGAGAGACTGTTTGTAAAAGGAATATTAAATCTAGGCGTAGGGTGGGGAGGGTGAGGCGGCAATAACTATGAATCGTAGCAAAAATTTAAGTTTCCGCCGTAACCCACCGAACATTAAGCACTCTAGCCGTCTTAATCTTTAGTTTACAAACAGTTTCTGAGAGGGCAAAACTTAATTAATTAATTAATTAATTAATTAATTTTAATCTAGAGTTTGTTTAAATTTGGTTACTAATCATCAAAATTCGTAGATACTTTTCTCAAGCTTTGATTACAATCAAAGTAATTAGATAATTGGAAAAATGATTAAATCTTGGATGATAATTGGTGGTGTTACTTTCTTAATAGCATTTAGTAGTAGTTTGTTTATTCGTTCTAGAGATTATCAATGGTTTAGACGTTTACAAAGACCTCATTGGTTAACTTTTGAAAGATTAATTCCCATAATTTGGACGACGATTTTTATTTGTGGTGCTTGGTCTGCATATATTGTTTGGGAACAAGAATCAGGTACTCAAAAAACTTGGTTATTAATGGCACTATATTTATTGTTAGAAATAGTGACAATAGCTTATACACCTGTTATGTTTCGGACTCGAAGTTTGCAGGTAGGAACAATTATTGGAGGAACGGGTTTTGTATTAAGTTTGATGTTAATTTTGACTGTCTGGCAGATTAATATTTGGGCGGGAATTTTATTATTACCCTATACATTTTGGAGTCCTATTGGTACTTATACTACTTGGGAAATGAGTCGTATTAATGCCGAAGATTAGTAAGTAAGATTGATTAATTGGCAAAAAGGCTTTGAATAATTAATAATTACTTCTTTTGATAAAAAATAGAATTGGGTAAAAATATTTTTTCCCTTAAGAGAAAAGCTTTATACCTGAATTTTTTGGCAATTCTCAAATTACAGCAGTTTACTAATTGATGAAGTACATATATTTATGGTTTTAGGGAGTAGGGAGTAGGGGATATCAGGGAACAGGTAAAAAATATTCACTCGATAATTTTTACCACATTAACCTGGAATTTGTTATCTAATTAAAGTTTAAATTCGTTTGGCTAAAACTGAAGAAAAAAAATAAATTATTGAGAGACTGTTTGTAAAAGGAATATTAAATCCAGACGTAGGGTGGGGAGGGTGAGGCGCTAATAATTATGAATCCTAGCCAAAATTTAAGTTTCCGCACCCCACCCACCGAACATTAAGCACTCTGACCGTCTTAATCTTTGGTTTACAAACACTCTCTGATTTACAAATAGAGTCATTGATAATTTTTTGTGCCAAAGATTACCAATCATCAAAAATAGAATCTTTTGTCAGAGGAAAAGCACAATTAAGATTCAAAATAGAGGCTGTTTTTGTGGCAATTTATAATGAAAAAAATTGTTGGTTTTAGGCATATATAATTTTGAAAATCTAGAAGTTTATGGTCTTTTTGTTTCTCCCAAATTTACACGTCAAGGTATTGGTACAAGATTATTAGAAAATCTAGGAAAAATTGCTATCCGTCATTTCAGTTATCAGTTAATAGTTATCAGTTAGCCTCCTATCGGAGGAGCTGCGCTAACAGTTAATAGTTAACAGTAATTAGTTAATAGTTAGCTACCTCCGGAGGAGCTGCGCTAATAGTACCTCTGGAATAAAGAGGCTTGAAATTTGGAATATTCTCTTTTTTTATCCCCTTAAAATGGGAGGCGCATACCCATAATTTTTTGGTAAAAAACATAAATTTATCTATGTCATTTCTTCATTGACAGCTAAGATTTTTTATAGCAAAAGATGGTATCGGATAATTAGTGGATTAGGTTTCTATTCAGAACAAAAATTTTGGATATAGTCGTTTAACTTAAGGATGAGACAAAAGGTGATAGGTTCTATCAAGAACGTTTCTAGAGATAACCTCGACGGATCAAGTGTTTTGAAGATTGAATTGCCGTGGTTATTGTATAGCTTAATGTCTCAATCTAAAGTTAAATAACTATAAATACTGTAATGATGAAAAAAAAAGTTAATAATTAGTGGTGAAAAAATGGTGATTTTGGCAATTTATCTCTTATTATCTCTTAGCAATACAACAGATGTATCGGCCTATTTTTATACTTTTACAAGATTACCGAATAATTTCACTTACAGCGGTTGCCAAATAAAATCAAAAAATATTATTGTTTGTCGGCGTAATCATAATATAGCAATCCTAAATTGGTTGTGACAAATTTAAGAATAATAAATATTATCTGGAATGCTTATAAATTCTAAACTATGGCTTATGTATTATGATTTTTTACTACTACTAAAATGTTACGACCTAAATAGGATTGCTATAGATAGTGATGATAATTGCTATACTGTTATCTTTGATATAAAATTATGAGTGATAATTGAGTGAGTATTTTTTGATGGAAATAATTGATTATATCATTGTGACAATTTATCTGTTATTTATCATAATTTTTGGAGTTTTTATACAAAGAAAAGCATCAATAGGAATTGAGTCTTACTTTCTTGGAAGTCGTAATCTTCCATGGTGGGTTTTAGGTGCTTCTGGTATGGCTTCTAATACTGATTTGGCTGGTACTATGGTATTAACTTCTTTAGTTTATGCTTTGGGAACTAAGGGATTTTTTATTGAAATTCGGGGTGGAATTGTATTAATTATGGCGTTCCTAATGACGTTTATGGGAAAGTGGAATCGTCGCGCTCAAGTAATGACTATTGCTGAATGGATGGAGTTACGTTTTGGTAATGGTAGAGAAGGAAATATTGCCAGAATTATTAGTGCGGTTGCTAATATTATTTTTGCTATTGGTACGATGAGTTATTTTGCTGTGGGAGGAGGAAAATTTTTAGGAGGTTTTCTAGGAATTGACGATAGATTTGCTGGTATATTTCTGATTTTATTGGCTCTTATTTATACTACTGTCAGTGGATTTTATGGGGTTGTTTTGACGGATGTTTTTCAGGGAATTTTGATTTTTGTGGCGATTTTATATATCTGTTTTATTGCTTTTCAAACAGTAAGTTTGCCAGAGACTTTTGCTATTTCAATTCCGGGTACGGAACAGTTACAAGAATGGAGTTTGACAGAATGGAGTAGTATTATTCCACCGATAAATATTGATTTGCCAGGAGATTATAGTATTTTTAATTTGTTTGGTGGAGTGATGTTGTTTTATATTTTTAAAGTATTTCTAGAAGGTGGTGCTGGAGGGGGTGGTTATATGATTCAACGTTACTTTGCTGCTAGGAGCGATCGCGAAGCTGGTTTACTTTCTTTATTCTGGATTTTTTTATTATCATTTCGTTGGCCTCTAGTTACATCTTTGGCAATATTAGGAATAGATTATGGTTTGAAAAATGAGATAATTTCTGACCCGGAGTTAGTCTTACCTACTGTAATTAGTGCATATATTCCGGTGGGAGTTAAGGGTTTATTGGTTGCCTGTTTTATTGCTGCTGCAATGTCAACTTTTGATTCGATTATTAATGCTAGTGCTGCTTATTGGGTGAAGGATATTTATCAAGCTTATATTAAACCTGAAGCTTCTGAGCGACAATTAATTAATCAAGGTCGTTTAGCTTCTATTTTAATTGTTGGTTTGGGATTAATTTTTAGTTTTAATATCACGAATATTAATGATATTTGGGGATGGTTAACTTTAGGGTTAGGAACTGGGTTGTTTATTCCTTTAGTTTTAAGATGGTATTGGTGGCGATTTAATGGTTATGGATTTGCTATTGGTACTGGTGCTGGTTTGCTTGCAGCTATTTTGACAAAAGCGGTGATTTTACCTGTTTTGAATATGCCTCAACTTCAAGAATATATTCTGTTTTTAGTGCCGAGTATTTGTTCTTTTTTAGGATGTATTTTCGGAACATTGTTAACTCCAGCAACTAATTTGGAAGTGATTGATAATTTTTATCGGGTAACTCGACCTTTTGGTTTTTGGGGAGTGGTTAGTCAGAATTTACCAACTAATATTCAGGCAAAAATTGAAAGGGAAAATCGACGAGATATTCTGGCAACTTTGATTGCTATTCCTTGGCAGTTGGTTTTATTTTTGATGGGAATGATGTTGATGATGAAGCAGTGGAATAATTTTGGTGTATTGTTTTTGCTGTTTATTTTGTTGTCTATAGGGTTGTACTTTACTTGGTTTAAGTATTTGGATAAAGAGGTAAAAGTTGACAGATAGTAAGTATTGAGATTTCGTGTTTTTGCTACAGCTATTTTGAATCAGGTAGTAATTTAGCCTGGGGTAAATAATCGTCAATTTCAGGAATATATTCTATTTTTTCTGCCCAGTATTTGTTCTTTTTATAGTTTAGTCAGAATTTGCCAAGCAATTTCCAGGCAAAAATTTGGGCAGAAAATCAGCGAGATATTATGGCGACGTTGATTGCTATTCAGTGGCAGCAGAAAAACCTAACGCTCGTGTGGATTGGATTGAAGATTAAATTGGTTTACCGTCACATTTAATTGCACAGAAAGAAATTAACAAAGGTGAGGAAGTCAGACTATTCTATAGAAATATTGATGAGTATCTTAATGCAGATAAATTCGTTTAGGAAAGTTATAATTGCAGTAGTTCGGAATGATAATAAAGTTATCAAGGGTGGTGAGGTCGGAAAGACATATAGCAATCCTAAATTATTTATAACAAATCAAAAAATAGATAAAAATCCAGAAACTCTTACCTCTGTTCCGTGTTCCCTTTCTCTAGGAAATTTTTTTCATAACCAAAATACGACTGCCATAATAATATTATGTTCGTTTAATTAACTCTCATCAAAATATTTTCCTCTCTAATCCTCTCCCTTTTCCTCCCCATCTTAATTTTCTCTATCAAAAACTTCGGAAAATTTTAAATTAAGCGACTCAAATTCACTAGACAAGACTAAATCATTCCCAGAAAAACTACCGACTTCTGTAGATTTTTTTCCTCTTAGTTGTCAGACTAAAATAGTTTGAGTTTCAGGGTCAACAATCCTAGATTCGGGAAGACCGCAATCCTGATATTGGATTTTCTTAGCAATATAATCTCTTTCTCTTTGTAATTCTCCAGGACTAATACCAAATCGATAAATGTTTGCTACAAATATTATCAATCTTGGGTGTAGGGTGTGGGGTGTTTGGTGTAGTTAAATAATCAGAAAAACAAAGAAAAAGGCTGGTTATCAAAGGGATAAACTGGAAAAACTTTATTAATTAGTTAATGGTTGAAGTTTTCTCAACCATAACATTCTTTTGTTAAATTGGTATAACTACTTCAATAACTAATAAATGAGGTGACATAGAAAGGCGAATTGTATTACGTTTGGATAATTGTTTAATATTTTATTACCGAATAATAGTCAGGTCGGGATAGCGGTTTTTCAGTTTACCTCCAAGCTAAGACGCATTCAAAATGCGTCTTAGCAAGTCAGAATTCAGAAGTAATAAAGGTTTTCCTTTTAATCAGGCAAACAAAAAATAAGTGGTTTAAATGCACAACAGCTTAACCTCTAATTATAATCCTTGAAACCGTACTCTACGATGACCTAAAAGTCAGGCAAATCTTAACAACAAAAAAGTAGCAATTTCAACATTTAAACCTGATTATGGAGGTATTTCAATTAATTATCCGTTAAATAATTCATAGAGTTTTTCTGAATTCTCGCTGTACGATAGATATTCTTCAAAGGTTTGAAATTGATGTTTAACTTCTAACATCAGATTAACTCCAGTAATAATAGTTTGTTTTCAATTTGCTTGAGGGATTTAAGTCACCATTTTATAGACTTACTGAAAGAAAAATTCTGGTCTAAAGCTTCTGCTTTTAAGGGGATAAAAAAAGAGAATATTCCAAATTTCAAGCCTCTTGTTTCAGCTATAGCAATCCGCGCATAGGTTGCGGGTAATCAAAAAGTAAATAAAAAAGCTGAAACTCTTGCTTGTTACCTGTTACCCATTTCCTGTTCCCTAAAAGCGATGAAAATTTTGTACAGGACTAAAATAGGATTGCTATAGAGGTACTGATAACTGTTAACTGTTAGCGAAGTTCCTCCGATAGGAGGCTAACTGATAACTGAAATGACCCCACACCTTAAAATTACCCACTTGATTTAATCCAAATCTCGGTGAGTAAATGCTTTCCCATTTTTACCAGAATAGTCGGCAACAATATGACCATCACCCACCACCTGATACTTATAAGTGACCAACCCTTCTAAACCTACTGGGCCTCTGGGTGGTAGTTTCTGCGTACTAATTCCCACCTCTGCGCCAAAACCATAACGGAAGCCATCAGAAAATCTAGTCGAACAATTATGGAAAACACCTGCGGCATTTACATAACCAAGAAAAGTTCGTGCCCCTTCCTCATCTTCGGTGACAATAGCATCTGTATGACCAGACCCATACATATTAATGTGAGCGATCGCTTCATCTAAATTAGCAACGACTTTTATTGACAAGACTAAATCACTATATTCTCTCGCCCAATCATCTTCTGTGGCAACTTTCACCGATGGTAAAATCTGGCGAGTGGGAGCGTCCCCGCGCAACTCTACTTTATGTTCTTTTAATATAGGTGCAACGGCGGTTAAAAATTCCGTAGCAATATCAGTATGAATTAACAAAGTTTCCGCTGCATTACAAGCAGCCGGATATTGAGTTTTGGCATCTACTGTAATGGCAACTGCTTTCTGAATATCTGCTAACTTATCTATATATATATGACAAATTCCTTCCGCATGACCCAATACTGGAATGCTGGTATTTTCTTGCACAAACCGCACAAAAGAATTAGACCCTCTAGGAATGATTAAATTAACATATTCATCAAGCTTCAATAACTCCAAAGTTTCTTCTCGCGTAGTCAATAATTGTACTGCATCAGGATTTACTGCGGTTGTGGCTAATCCTTGACGAATAGCTGCGACTAATTCTTGACAGGAGTGGGTTGCTTCTTTACCTCCTTTGAGAATTACTCCATTTCCCGATTTTATGGCTAGAGCAGAAATTTGAATTACCGCATCTGGTCGGGCTTCAAACACTACACCCATAACTCCGAGTGGACAAGTGATGCGTTTAAGAATTAATCCTTGGTCAAGCTCCCGATGTATCTGCACCTCACCCACTGGATCGGGGAGAGTGGCAACATTGCGTAAACCAGCGATCGCGCTGTTCAGTTTTCCCTCATCCATTTTCAGTCGATTATAGAGAGGTTTAGCAATTCCGTCTGCTTCAGCTTTCTGACAGTCAAGTTGATTTGCTGTTAAAATTTTGGGCGCTGCTGCGATTAGTGCTTGAGCAACTGCTTCAATGGCTTGATTTTTTGCTTCTGTGGATAAAACTGCCGATTTTTGTGCTGCTTGGCGAGTTGTTTTTGCTATTTCTGTTAAGGAAATTTCCGTAATCATTGCACTGTTTAGGGATTTTAGTCTTAATTTGCTTATTATACAGTCTCAAAGCGACTTAAAGGGTAGCTCCGAACGAGCAACATACCTGGTGCCATTAACCCAAATCCAAATAAGTCAAACACTTGATTGAATTTATCAAACTCTGGGGGATCATCAACTAAAGCCGATAAGTTACCCCTAAGTAATGCCTCTTGAATGTGATTGTCACAAATTCCTTGTTTTCTCTCACAGACAGGCTTGACAACATCAAAATTCCTCCCCATAATCTGCTGAGTCTTTAACGCCATAAGTTTCATCATCACTCTTGTCACCACTACTGTCAGTCTCAGATTCATCAGGGAACTATATATAGTATTTTGTGCCATTTATCTGACCTTTTTTTTTCCGCCCTAAATTCCACCACATCAGAGACTGTTTGTAAAAGGAATATTAAATCCAGGCGTAGGGTGGGGAGGGTGAGGCGACAATAACTATGAATCTTTTCCAAAAT
>JASJEE010000332.1 GCA_030064835.1 Microcoleaceae cyanobacterium MO_207.B10
ACTGTAGGGACGTTGCATGCAACGTCCATACGGGAGAAGTAAAAATAAGAATAATTAACGTTAAATCAGCTTAAATTAGCAACAATGTAATTTAGCCTGTCTTAATTACTTAATAGCTGAAGTTTTACCTAAGTCTAGCATTAATATTGGCAATTGGTATCACTATTAACTGGAAGAAATAATAGATAATTTCTGGAACAGAATTGATTTAATTTTTGATTTTTGGAGATGTCTAATGAATAATTGCTTTTCAGATTAAAGGAGTAGACTTTAGTATAGTAATCCTATTTTATTCGTGGCAAAAATCTTACGGCTTTTTAGGCAAGAGGCAAGAGGCAACAGGCAACAAGTAAGAGTTTAAAATTGTTTATTTACTTTTTAATTTATCACAACCTATTTAGGATTGCTATATTGACTTTTAGTTCTCCTTGAAGACCAATTTATTCTTCCAAGATAATGAGATAATGAGTTAATAAATTATAGCTGATAGCTGTTTAGCTAGCGCACAACTTTCCGTTCCGGAATGCTCCGCAAACGTTAACGCTGCGCGACATGTTTGCGGAGAATTCCGTCAGGAAAAAGCGAGATATACCGTAGAAAGAGGCTAGCTGACGGCTGAATGCTTACGCTTGGAGGCTAATTACTTCTTCCCCAAATAATTTAGTTAATAACTCATAGCTGAATACTTACATTAGTTGATTTTTTTGCGTTGGTGAATCAAGCTGTGAAATCTAAATTTGTCAATTATAAAATACTTTTTAATAAGGAGTTAGGCAATCGCTATTTCAGAAAAATCATAGCCAAAATCACCAAAGCCGATTTTTGATATTTACGTCATTAAAAAATTATGCAATCAAAACAAATTATTTCTAAATCTACCACAACAATAGCTGTAACAGCATTAATTACAGCCATAGCAACAACCATTGTAATTAAAACAATAGAAAGAATAAATTGGGAGCAGTTACTATCAATAAAAATCAAACAAACAAATTATATATTAACAGAAAAAAACAAACCTCTAAAAACTTTATCAGGTCATTCAACTTGGATTTATGCAGTTGCAATTAGTTCAGATGAAAAAACCCTAGCTAGTAGCAGTTATGACGGCGCAATAAAAATTTGGGATTTACCAAGTGGGAAATTAATTCGTACTATTCTAGCTCACGCTGATGCAGTCGAATCTCTGGCAATAACTCCCGATGGGAAAATACTTGTCAGTGGTAGCTGGGATGATTGTGTGAAATTGTGGAATCTTAATAATGGGAATCTGATTCGCAGTATCAATGTTAATGCTGACGATATTAAATCAGTTGCTATCTCTCCCAATGGAGAAACTCTAGGAATTGGTAGTTACAGCGGTACTATTAAGTTACTAAACCTAAAAACTGGAACAGAAATCTTGCGTTTACAACATTCTAGCCCTGTAATTTCTCTAGCCTTTAGCCCAGATGGGGAAACTTTAGCTAGTGGTGGCAAAAATGGAAGACTCAAAATGTGGGAGGTGAAAACTGGAACAGAACAATATACTCTAGCTGCTCATTCTCGATCTATTTGGGCGATCGCATATAATCCCAAGGAAAAAACTCTCGCTAGTGGTAGTCAAGATGGAACAATAAAGCTATGGCAAGCAGAGACAGGTGAGGAAATTGGAATTTTTAATGGTCATTCAAAAGCAGTTTTGTCTGTTGCGTTCAGTCCCGATGGTCAGACTTTAGCTAGTGGTAGTTATGACAAGAAAATCCATCTGTGGCAGGTAGAAACTCAAGAACTAATCAAAATATATCAAAGTCACACTAAACCTGTTTGGTCTGTTGGTTTTAGTCCGGATGGGAAAACTTTAGCCAGTGGTAGTGCTGATGAAACTATTAAATTATGGCCTGTATCGGTAATAAAATCATCCCAACAGTCAAATGTGACAAATGATGAATGTCACATTAGTGAGTGTGAGGCAAAACCTGAGATGATTTTCCCAGAAGTTCAGGAAATAGGGAAACTAGAACAGTTGAATCAAAAGTTATATCAGCAAATCAATCAGAGTTGGCGAGAAACACCTAGATGGTATGAAGATTTAGAATATCGGGTCAGAGTAGATAGTGATGGGGCGATCGTTAGTTATGAAGCAATGAATCAATCTGCTAAGTATTATGTTTTGGAAACTCCTCTACCCAGATTAGTTAATTCTGCTAAGAATAAAGCTATTTCCCAAAAGCAAAAGCAGTTTGGATTATTTCGGGTCATTTTAACCCCAACAGGTGTGTTAGAAGTTAGTCCTTGGTGGGGATGGTATGGCGCTCCACACCAGTCAAAAGTTACAAAATAATCTCTGAGAGCTTTCACTGTTCAAAACCCTAAATTCGTAGGGCTGTATCAAGAAAATAATCTACAAGATTAATTGGGGATTCTCGTAAATAAGTGAGAAATATAACCACAATTCAAGAATTAAGAATTTAGAATTTAGAATGCGCGAATTACCTCTCCTTGAAAAGAAGAGGATTGATAAACAGGAAAATTTTTATTTATTATCCCCTATCCAAGGGGAGGTGCATACCTACAATATTTCGGTAATACCTTTTGATTTGGTTTTGTCCTATATCTTCCAAAAGATTTTTTTTATTTACCCCTTGACAATCTCACTTTTATCACTTAAGTTATATTTAATAGTTAAGCGATAAAACTATTTCACTAAAAGTGAGATATAGATCCTAAGTTTGTTGGCGATGGCACAAACAAACCAAGAACACCAAAATATCAAATAAGGACAAATTAATCATGGAAGGAAACGGAAATTTTCAGCCTTTTGGTCAAGGAAACAGCTTTGGTTTTGGAAGACCAAGAAGACAACAATTTTTCAATAACTTCAACCAAATACAAGGTACTGAAGGAGATGATGACCTAATAGGTACAGCAGAAAATGATGGGATATTTGGTGACGCAGGAAACGATATATTAACGGGAGAAGCAGGGAACGATATAATCAATGGTGGTGATGGCAGCGATATCTTAACAGGTGGCCCTGGAATAGATCGGCTTCGTGGTGGTGAGGGAGAAGATACTTTTGTCTTTAACTCAGGCAGCGAGATTGATGTAATTGGAAACTTCATTGTTGGAGAAGATATCATACAGTTATCTTCAGACTTGGGCTTGACCGCAGAACAAGCTGTTAGCCAAGCTACTACCATTGAACTACCTTTTATGGATAATCGCTTTTTATCGATCCTCAACCAGGGTGACGATACACTAATTATCAGACATGAAGGTGAGTTGACATCTGATAGTTTCCAAATCCTTTGACATACTCCCGACGTTGCCCTTAAGGGACAACGCGGGATTCTTCAGCCAGGGAAACCCTAACTGCTGTTTTGACACCAGGTGATGTCCTCCCCCTGTGTTGATAATAATCCTACCCACCCCCATCCCCTCCCAGGAGGCGAGCTAGAGGGGTGGGTTATAGTCTCTATCTAACTCTTGACCACATTTAGGGCATGAATACCAGCGCTCTAATAAGCTTTTAGAGACTTTATTCAAGCATTCCCAACAATGTTGAGACGTACCTTTTGGGTCTACTTTGATGATTCTCTTGCCTAATTTCCAGGCAACATACTCTAATACTTGAACAAACTGCCCAAATGCTGCATCCTGCAAAGACTTATTCAATCCTGACTTAGCTGATTGAGCATTTGGCAAAAACTGACCATTATCACCTAATTTGGCTTTGCAACGTCTGACTAAATTTGCTAGGAGTAGGTCTTCTAGGAATATTACTTGACAATCACTAAACAAATGATAAGCCAGCTTGAATTGCCAGTCCAAAAGCTGTCTAGCTATTAGTTGATGCAGTTTAGCTATTTTACGCTTGAGAATCTTCCAAGGCTGAGAATGATGCATGTTTTTTAGCTAATCTCATCTGAAGTTTAGATAATCTCTTTTCAGAGAACCTAAAAAACTTAGGAACTTCGATAAATTCTCCATCACTGGTAACAGCATAGTGTAACAATCCTAAATCGGCGTTGCTGAATCAAGGTATGAAAATAAAAATTGAACAATCTGAAATAATTGTTATTCAATAGTGAGCGCAATTACCAAAAAATACGGCGTTGCTGAATCAAGGTATGAAAATAAAATATTGAACAATCCCAAATATTTGTTATTCAATAGTGAGCGCAATTACCAAAAAATACAAATCATACCCACCCATCAGCAACGCCAAAAATACAAATCATACCCACCCATCAGCAACGCCCCTAAATCAATACCTTTTGAGTTTTCGCGACTTGGGTTGGATTTCTGCAACCTCTACAGGTACACTTTGATCTTCTATCGTGAAGCTAATATACCATCCGTCTGCTTCACGGATGACTGTACCTGTCTTAATTTTGAATCCTATAGGTATAGCAAAAGAGAGGAAAGAGGGGGAGAAAATATGAAAAGTATTTTTTCAACCTTTTTCCTTGATCTCTTAACTTCTGAGTCAGGAAGACAGACTCAGAAGAGAAAAAAATATGCATCTTGGCAAAGATATCAAATGGGTTCTATACAAAAGTGAAAAAAAATTAGGCGATCGCTTACCACGGACTACCAATCATTGTAAAACTAGCCCAATAATAAGGATGAGATAAATCCTCTGTCTTTAAACGAAGTGCTAAGGTATTTGATACCGAGCTATCTCCACGAGTGGAGTGGAGCAAACCTGTTTCTACCTCAACCTTCCCACGCAACAAAGCCAACTGTGCCTTTCTCAAAGCTTCTGCTTTAATAGAACTAGACTTCAAGTTACGGTAAAACTCAATCATCAACCTCAAAGTTCCCACATCACTAACTTGCCACAAACTGGCTAAAGCCGACTTGACTCCAGCTTGATGAGCTAACCCAGCAAATCCCATTTCAGTTTCTAATGTATTCCCCAAACCTGTTTCACAGGCGCTCAAAACCAACAATTCCACTTGGGGTTGTTTGTACCACTCTAAATCTCGGAGTTCTTTCAGAGGTAATTTTCGATCCCAAAACTGAATGTAGGGAGGATTTTCGGGAGAGAAATTGGCATGAGTAGCTATATGAATAATTTTAAATGTTTGTTGGCTCCGCTTTTTCTGAAGATTCTCTAGAGTAAAAGATTGATTTAGTAGAACTTCCCCTGACCATAATTTCTCTGTAATAGTTAAAACTTCAGTTGGAACACTAGCTAGAGTAGGTTTATCTACAAATTCCGACATTCCCATTGCCAAAACTTCAGCATTTTCAAGCCCTTCATAACTAGCATTGGTTAGGCTCAAACTGGGAATTAGACTAAAATTATAATTCTCAATCAAAAAATTTTGTCCGTCATATAAAGCAGCTAAAGGAATTGAACGCAACTCTTCGTCTAAATAAAATAATAGTGTATTAATGCCAGCCTCTTTTAAATCAGCTTCTAGGGGAGAAATTAACCATTTATATAGTTGACGAGCTGCCGGCCATCCTGTTGTTCGGGGGTCGCTGACTTCCATATAAAATTCTTTTGCAATTCGACGGAGTTTCTTCAGTTCTACATCTGGAATACTTTTGACAATTGGTTTACCATCTGGCAAGACCAACATTAAAGTTAGTCCGCTTGTTAAATTCTGTAGTTCGACACCTTCAATTTGCTCAGTCAATTGCTCTGGATGAGTAATAACATAAATTGCAGCAGGCTTTTGTTTGGTTTGAGTCTCAATTTGAGTAAAAGTTTCTCTAATACTAGCTTCCGTTAAAATTTGTGCACTTGGAAATTGAGTATGAGGGGATGAGAGAGACTGCACAACTGGATAATTCCTTATCAACTCTGAGTTGGTTTCAGTAATTGGAATTCTTTCTTCAGCGGCAGGTAATCTTGTTAAGGATGATTCTCGTTGTACAGATAATCTAATTTCAGGATTATCGAAAGGTTCAACTGGAAAAGGTCTAATTTCTTGAATATTAGCTATATTTAACGGTGGAGGTTGTCTCAATGAAAAACTTTCCGACTCAAAACTAGAATTTACCAATGGTGGAATTTCCCTCAAATCTCTTGTTCGTTCTGAGCGACTATTAGAGTATTGCCTAGCAGAAGGATTTGGAAATTCTAGGAGGGGAGGTTGTCTTGATGAAGCAGTTTCCGACTCTAAGCTAGAATTTGCCAATGGAGAAAATTCCCTCTGCTGTTTTGTTTGTTCTGAAAGATGATTTGAGTATTGTCTGGAAAAACGATTTGGAAATTCTAGGAGGCGAGGTTGTCTCAATGAAAGAGGTTCCGACTCTAAACTAGAATTTGCCAATGGAGAAAATTCCCTCTGCTGTTTTGTTTGTCTTGACTGACTATCAGAATATTGCCTGGCAAAACGATTTGGAAATTCCACATCAATAGACTGAGTTTCTGGAATATTAGTTCTATTATTAGACTGATTCTGAAATCTCTTTAAGGAAAGAGATTGTCTGGATAAAACAGATTCGGAAGTATTAATAACTCTCACCAACTCTTGGGATAAAGTTTCTCTTAGAAAAACAGGAGGTACAAAGGAAACTCCATCATTATCGTTATAAGTTTGTACAGTTTCAGAAGCAATTCTGCCTCGGCGTAAAGCTGAATTAACATTCTGCGAATTGGTAAGCTCAATTGTGCCATTTTCTCTCACCCGAACATTTGTTGCGTGTTCTTGAGTTCCACCCGTGAGAATTTGTGGCAAAGCTACGATAGGTAAAGCTGGATTTTGCAAAATTGTCTGAGTTGGTACTTCTAAATTCAAGATATTTCCATTTTGCCTAATCTGAACCCAACCATTTTCTGGTGCTATTACAGTATTCACATTACCTTTAGGAGCATCAAGTCTTCCTAAATTCACAACAGAGTTTCCTGCTAATCCAATAGTTTGTCCGTCTCTGACTCTTAAATTTCCTTGATTAATGATTGTGCCCGATCCTCCTAAAAAAACAAACCCACGAGGAGAACCAACTAATTCTGAGTAGTTGTTTGTTGTAAATGTATTAAAACTAGAGGAAGGAAAACCATTAATACTATTTCCGAAACCAATTCCAGTTGATGTTGTGGCGAAAAACGAAGCAGGTACATCTAAACGAGCATTGGAACCAAAAATTATTCCCGCAGGATTCATCAAAAATAAATTAGCATTACTTCCATTCACCCGAATCATCCCATTAATTTGAGAAATATTTCCTCCCCTAACCCTTGTCAAAATATTCTGTGTTTCTGGAGTTGAAATAAAATTAACGGTTTGCCCAGTATTCAAATTAAATTGTTCAAAACTGTGGAATAAATTAGCTCTATCTCCCGAACGACTGCCTCCCCCAATATCAAAACTTTGGGAATTTGAGGTTTGAGATGTAGGCATGACAACTGTTCCCGTTCCATCAGACGCCGGAATAATTTGGGCAGGAGTCATTAACGGAAAAGTTAAAATAGTTACTCCAGTCAGGGCAGCTATTTTAGATAATTGATTCATAGTATCTTTCGGTAAGTGCGAAACCAGCCAGTTTTAACCGCTAGATGGAAACGGCTCCGTGGGTTTTAACCCGCAGTCAAGTTGACATACCTAGAGGTTTTCGCTAGAGAATCTAACCACATTTGTTTAGCTTCTTCATAAGATAGCCTGGCAGTACAAGGATTAAACTGAGTATCCACAAATTGCACTGGCTTGTAGGTGTCAATCCACAAATGCGCACCACAGGGTAAAGGTTCATAGGGCTTATAAACGATACGACAAGGACCGTTAATTTCCATTTGATAACCCATATCGTTACGATTCGTCTGCTTCAAAGAGATTACTGGTATCAACTG
Source organism: Microcoleaceae cyanobacterium MO_207.B10 (assembly GCA_030064835.1). Lineage (GTDB taxonomy): Bacteria > Cyanobacteriota > Cyanobacteriia > Cyanobacteriales > Microcoleaceae > JASJEE01. The sequence continues at coordinate 7,790 of JASJEE010000332.1, forward strand.
GTCAGGAGTCATTTCTGGATCTTTTTTTATTCTTTTGCCATTTGCTTGAATGAAATGTTGATTGACATGAATCCTTGTCGGATTCTCGCGCCTGTGATGGCACCAAACACCTTTAGGACCTCTTTTACCTGGTATAACAATAGGCATTTGTCTTTTCCCATAAAGAGGAATTTGCCAAAATCCCTTATGATCTTTATAAGCACCTTTGATTCTATCTTGAGCCAGTAAAGCTCTGACCCGTTGACAACAAATACCTAATAAAAAAGCAGTTTCTCTAGTTCCAATATATTCCATCTGAAAATAGCTGTTGGGGACTCCGGTTATAATCTTTGATTTAACGTTGACAGAATTTCACAATAGTAATTTGTACTATAGCGCTATAGTTTTAATATACTTATATTTTTAATAGTAATAATCTTAATTACTACTTTAGTTGAGTAAATTCTGTTATATTCGCTACATTATCAGGGTTGACTCAGAAAGTCTTTTGGTAAGATTTAGGATTCAGGAGTTAGGAATCAGAATAAATGGCAGATGTGGGACGTGTTGGAAGTGTGGAAGGTGTGGGATAAATTATAGTTTTAGATTAAAGAGGAATTGATTAATGGATAATGGATAATTGATAATTGATAATTGATAATTACCTCTCCCTTTTAGGGAGAGGATTGACACTTCTTCGGAAAAAAT
>JASJEE010000031.1 GCA_030064835.1 Microcoleaceae cyanobacterium MO_207.B10
TCAATAAATACAATTAATGATAAAAGCTTAAGCAGCAAGGGTTTCAGGATATTTGTGCAACAAAGCCGTGTTAATGTTAAATCTAACGCTTTTTACTTTGACAATACTTTTTTGCTTCAAAAATTTGCCATCGCTAATTCTTTTAAGCTATTATTTTTTAGCCAATTGGCTAATCTGGTACATTCATAATCTGGTGGATTTCCTCTGTTATTAGCTTCATAGCGGATAAAATATTCAAACATTTGCAGTGGAATCAAAGCAGTTTCTACTTCCATACCATCTTCAAAACAAACCTTTTCTAATTTAAACTGATAACCAGACCACTTTATTGTAGAAAGGCGATTATTGACCATAAGTTCTAGGTTGTAGGTAATGCAATCATATACTGGGTCTGGATTTTTTTTGCCATGGGCTATGCTCCAGTAAGTATGATGGCGAACAAAATAGATACCAATTGCATTTTTACAAACTTCTATTTCTATATTTTCTATATTAAGAAAACAACGTTTTAGCAGATTCATATTTAACTGTGAATTATTTATTAAAAAGATAACATTAACAGTAAAATAATATTCTATAGCAATGTGCGCTGATATGTTTGCATATTATACCAATGTGATAAATCTTTGCTACAAATAGCTAGGGGATTTTTAGGAGTCAGGAGTCAGGAGACAGGAGTCAGAATAAATAGCTTTTATATCATTTATTGATTCATAACCTATCATATTGCTCAAAATGACATCTCCTGTAAAGTATTTTTATCGCCCTTATTATTCGTAACATTACCCCGTCTCCACGGGGGCAAGCTTTTTTCAAATTGGTATTACAACAAAACACTTATATCCTACAAATTTTCATGTATTGGTAATAGTAGTAGAACTTTGTATTACGCTTGAAGGTAAGATTAGTATGTAAATATCTAAGCGCTCATTGCTATAAGTTAGGCTTTCTCACAATAGAAAATTTGGGTTTTAGGGAATAGCAAAAAATAAATTATCCAATTCTTGGAGTTCCCCTACTCCCTGAAATTGAATGTAATATCATGTCCGGATAAGTAGGTATAAAAAAACTTTCTGCTTCTATTGAGCTTCTTCTCTACTGACTACTGACTACTGACTACTCCATCGTTATTTATAACTATTCAATAAGTCCTGATAATTTCAGATGTGCGTAAACCCTAATAAAAATAATATTGAAAAACCGCAGAAAGTTTAAATTTCCTGCGGTTTTTAGATTGAAAATAACTTGCCTAAAAAACTATAGCGGTAATCACAAAGGTTATGACTGATGGCAGAGTTGAAACAACAGAATAATAATAGTTAACCTTCTGCCTTCTGCCCTCTGCCTTCTGCCTTCTCCTCTAAATTCTACTCAGCCCCTTGAGGCAACAACTCTCGTTTTTCACCTTGAGTAACCTTAATTTGACCATCTTCCGCAACATCAACAACAGCAGTATCGCCTTCACCAATTTTGCCAGAAAGAATTTCTTCAGCCAAACTATCCTCAAGCAAACGCATGATTGCCCGACGTAAAGGTCGCGCCCCATAACTAGGGTTATAACCTTCCTCAACTAACCGCTCTTGGAAGCGATCAGTAATCTCTAACCGGATACCTTTCTCAGTCAAGCGGTTAAATACCTCATTCAAGAGAATAACAGCTATTTCCTTAACCTCATCCTTACTCAACTGACGGAAGACAATAATCTCATCTAGACGGTTGAGAAACTCAGGACGGAAGTATTGCTTCAGTTCTTCATTAACCAAATTGCGAATCCGGTTATACTGAGCGTCAGCCTCATTGTCAGAGAAATCGAAACCTAAACCACCGCCACCTTTCTCGATTACCTTAGAACCGATATTGGATGTCATAATAATTAAGGTATTCTTAAAGTCCACTGTCCGACCCTTAGCATCAGTCAAACGACCATCTTCCAGGATTTGCAGTAGCATATTAAAGACATCGGGGTGGGCTTTTTCAATTTCATCAAATAGCACCACAGTGTAGGGACGACGACGAACAGCTTCAGTTAACTGACCACCTTCGTTGTAACCTACATAACCAGGAGGAGAACCAATCAGTTTAGAAACTGTGTGACGTTCCATGTACTCGGACATATCCAAGCGAATCATCGCTTCCTCAGAACCGAAGAAGTAAGTAGCCAGAGCTTTAGTTAGTTCGGTCTTACCAACACCAGTCGGTCCAGAGAAAATAAAGCTAGCAATAGGTCGGTTGGGATTTTTCAATCCTACTCTGGCTCGACGAATAGCACGAGACACTGCCTTGACTGCTTCTTCCTGACCAATCAAACGTTGGTGCAGAGTGTCTTCCATGTGCAGTAGCTTCTCAGATTCAGATTCAGTTAGCTTACTGACTGGTACACCTGTCCAACTTGCAACGATATGGGCAATATCCTCTTCTGTTACCATTGGAGAATTATCTTCGCTGGGAGAATCACTCTTTTTATTTTGAGCAATGCTGCGAATTTCAGACTTGATTTCCATCTCCCGATCGCGCAATTCTCCAGCCTTATCAAAATCTTGAGAACGTACAGCCTCATCCTTTTCTTTGAGAACCCGGCGCAATTCTTTGTCCAACTCTTTCGCAGCAGGAGGTAGTTGAGAGTTAATCAAGCGGACACGAGAGCCAGCTTCATCAATAAGGTCAATAGCTTTGTCTGGTAGGAAGCGATCGCTAATGTAGCGGTCTGATAACTTGGCTGCTGCTTCGAGAGCTGTATCCAAAATCTTGAGTTTATGGTGTTGTTCGTAACGTTCCCTTAAACCGTATAATATCTCAATCGTTTCATCCACCGAAGGTTCACCCACCATTACTGGTTGGAAGCGACGCTCTAGAGCTGCATCCCGTTCAATATGTTTGCGATATTCGTCGAGGGTTGTTGCCCCTATGCACTGTAATTCCCCACGGGCCAAAGCAGGCTTTAGGATATTCGCTGCATCAATAGCTCCTTCTGCAGCACCAGCTCCGATTAGGGTATGAACCTCATCTATAACTAGGATAACATTACCTGCAGAGCGAATTTCATCCATAATTTTCTTCAGACGTTCTTCAAATTCACCCCGGTACTTTGTACCTGCTACGAGTAAACCAATATCAAGGGTAACAACTCGCTTCTCTTCCAGAATATCTGGGACATCATTATTAGCTATTCTTTGAGCCAAACCTTCAGCGATCGCTGTTTTTCCGACCCCTGGTTCTCCAATTAGAACTGGATTATTTTTTGTTCTCCGGCCCAGGATTTGGATTACCCGTTCAATTTCCTTTTGGCGTCCTACTACTGGGTCAAGTTTTCCTTCGGATGCCATTTGAGTCAAGTTGGAGCCAAATTCGTCAAGAGTGGGAGTTTTAGTTCTTCCACCACCACCACCAGCAGTAACTTCTGCTGTTTCACCCAACATCCGAATCACCTGAGTGCGTACTTTCGAGAGGTCTACTCCCAAGTTTTCCAACACTCTAGCTGCTACTCCTTCACCTTCTCGGATTAGACCCAGAAGCAAATGTTCTGTACCTATATAATTATGTCCTAATTGGCGTGCTTCTTCTAAAGATAGTTCTAAAACCCTTTTTGCTCTGGGAGTAAATGGAATTTCTACTGCCACGAACCCAGAACCACGGCCAATAATTTTTTCTACTTCAATCCGAGCGTCTTTCAGATTAACACCCATAGATTTAAGAACTTTAGCCGCTACTCCTGTCCCTTCTCCAATCAGACCCAGAAGGATTTGTTCTGTCCCGACAAAGTTGTGTCCCAAGCGGCGTGCTTCTTCTTGGGCCAACATAATTACTTTAATTGCTTTTTCGGTGAAGCGTTCAAACATAGTTAATGTTAATTCCTATTTTGATAAAATTGCCATTGCGCTTATTCTAGCGTAAACGACCTAACTGATTCTTCGCTTGCTTCGGGCGGAGAAGCTACCTTTTTTACAGGAACTTCGATAACGGTTTTGATGTTGCTAAGGAAAACAGCTTAGGCTTTTAATAGCTCTGTCCCTACTTTACAAGATAATAGTTTGGAGCTTTGAGGCTGGTTTACATTGCAACCCCACAGAGAAATCATTTTTGCACCATGAACATCAGCATTTTTTTGATCACTATAATTTTTACACTTCAAAGATTTGTTACTTGTAAATCTGATGTCTAAGAAATTATGACTAGTTTGATTGGTAAAATCAGGCGTAACCGCAACTACTTCTACAGGTTCCTTGATGATATATTTATACTCAATAAATTTTCTTAAGTAAGATAATACCCAGGAATTATAAGCGGTAAGTTTTGTTTTTTTTATGAGCTTTTTATTTTTGAGTTCTCTGATATCTTTTAAGTTTTTAATACCTATAAGTTTTTGATTTGCTTTTGCTTCATAAATGATTATTCTAGTAATATTATCGTTTAGGCATTGCTGCAGAAATCTTTTTTCCATAATCAATGATAACCGTTTCAGGCAGGGCTATTTCGTTCTAATTTCTGACTTTTTGTGCAAACCACGAAAATATGCCTTTTCAAGGATTGAAGTTTAGAGCAAACAATATCTAAAAGCTAGTAAAATTGTCACTTTATTCTAGAATGAAATAGCCCTGCCGTTTCAGGATATGACGATATTTGCGTCGCCTACTCCTAGTAATTTGGATAATTTTATTTTCGATATCAGGTTTGACTATATCAAATTTATCGATTATTTCGTAAATCTTTTCATCTTCCCGAACCTGATATTTATTATTAGTGATAGTGATAGTTTTTTCTATTTCTCTCTGATTCAAATCAATATCTGTTAGTTTATCTGACTTAATTATCATTCTCAATGGAAATACATTCTTAAATTTAACATTCTAACTAACATCACTATGCTGAAAATCTCTGCATTAGTCTGTTTTTGAAATGTTAATTTACCCAAATCATATTTCCCACCCTTTGACGGAAATTTGATATATTTATGGGGATTTTTGATTATAACATACCAACTTTTATCAATAAAGGTCATTTCATTCATCAGTTTTTAGCTTTTCAATCATCAGTTATCAGTAAAAAATTATGAGCTACACTTAAAATTTGTGGATTTCAATCCTGCAAATTTCCTAGATTTTCTTATCTTAGTCTTTGGCAGCTAAAAGGTTTGTTTGAAACAAAGAATAACCTTTAAATATTAACCGTATAAGGTATTTAAAAAATTATCCTAATATCCTCCTAATAGTAAAAATCTTGTATAAATTCCTAGTTACTTAATTTACTAATATTAATTGTTTGATTAACATGATTGCAAACCGATAAAAATTCATAGCCATCTGCTCAATTAAAGCTTCTTGCTCTGAACTCAGATCAAATTTAACAGCCAGGGTCAGGACTTGTTTCATGTCAACGATAATTTGACTAGTTTCCACTAAAATCTAGATGAATATCATAACACGCAAAACCATAATATTTGAGCATTCTTCCACAAGCTGTTCGCGTAGAGGAATGCCAAATTAATCAGATATCTTAAACTATAATTTTTGCAATCTTTGTAGCTGCGTATACCAGCGTTCAATTAATAATTAAATTTAATTTCCTAAATTATATTTATAGTTTTGATTTTGTATGTCCAAAATATTTTCAAATCTAGGAGATTTAGAAAATTTAAGAATAATTTATACTTTCAGAAAAAGAGCTTGAAAGTATGATTTTTCCTTCGTAAGTTGCACATCTCGTACCATTCCGCTAAAGTCTCCTGAAATTCTGGCTCGTGCAAATTGCCTCGCCACATAATTAAAGCATCTTCACCAGTTTTCTGATAATATCCCCGGCGACTCCCTACGCTCTTAAACCCAAATTTATGATATAAAGACAATGCAGAACTATTTGAAACTGCTACTTCTAAGGTGGCTCGCTCTAAACCTCTTTCCCAAGCCGACTTCATTAACGCATACAACAATAGCTGACCTAAACCCTGGCGTTGGTAATTAGGGTGAATTCCCAGAATAGTGATATGTGCCTCTTCCAGAATGGCCCATAGACAACCCACTCCCACTATTGGTAAATTATGACAAACTGATGAGAATAAGGTAGAGGGTGTTTCACTATGTATACTTTCCCAAAGTAAAACTAGCAAATCGCTATTCGGACTTTCTAATTCTCGTCTATAGCCTTCAGCACTCCAGAGTCCACTAAAACAAATTTTATCCAGCTCTACTACTGCTGAAATATCTTCTGAACTCATTGGTTTAACAGTTATTATGGCCATAGCTGTGATAGTCTAAATTTTAGATAAAAAATCAATAATAAATCGATAAATTAAAATAACTTCTATTTATTAGACCACCAAAGGATAACTCTGTTATAGCAACATGGTATCAACAAAATCAGCAACAGACACAAATTCTGGACTACAGTATTTGCCAAAATCGACAGAACGTGATAAAGAAATTTCACCAAATCAAGAACTTTTACCACTAACTGCTAAGGTGAATAATCTTGACCATTTAGAAATTGGTGGTTGGGATGTCACAACTTTAGTCCAGCAATTTGGTTCACCTCTGTATATATTGGACGAACATACCCTGAGAACAGCTTGTCGTCAGTATCGAGATGCTTGGAAAAATTATTACCCCGGAGAATCTTTGGTACTTTATGCTTCTAAAGCCTGGAGCTGTCTGGCGGTATGTGCAATTTGTGGTTCTGAAGGTTTGGGAATAGATGTTGTTTCTGGAGGCGAATTATACACCGCTGTGCAAGCAGGTATTAGCCCAGATAAAATCTACTTTCATGGCAACAATAAATCTCAGACAGAATTAATTCTAGCAATTGAAACGGGTTGTATAATTGTTGTTGATAATTGGCTAGAACTCAAAACATTAGCTAACTTAACCAACGAAAAAAAATCTCAGCTACAGTCTCCTATCAAAATAATGCTGAGGTTTACGCCAGGTATTGAATGTCATACTCACGAATATATTCGTACAGGTCATCTAGATAGTAAGTTTGGATTTGACCCAAATCAATTAAATGACGTTTTTACTTTCTTAACTGAGCAGCCATTACTATCATTAATAGGTCTTCATGCTCACATCGGTTCCCAGATTTTTGAGGTGCAACCACACCAAGATTTAGCAAATGTGATGGTAGATGCTATGGCAAAAGCTATGGCCTATAACCTGCCGATTAAAGAAATAAATGTTGGTGGTGGCTTAGGAATCCGTTATACTGAATCAGACGATCCTCCTAGTATTGAGGCTTGGATTCAAATTATTAGTAAGGCGATGGTTGATGCTTGTACAGCAAGACAATTGCCCTTGCCAAAATTATTATGTGAACCAGGACGCTCCATAATAGGTCCAGCTTGTGTGACAGCTTACACTGTAGGATCTGAAAAACAAATTCCAGAAATTAGAACTTATATATCGGTAGATGGGGGAATGTCAGATAATCCCCGTCCAATCACTTATGAATCTCTTTATCGAGTGGTAGTGGCTAATAAACTTTCTGCATCTCTAACAGAAACTGTAACCATAGCTGGTAAGCATTGTGAGTCGGGAGATGTTCTAGTGAAAAATGCTATGTTACCAGTAACTCAACCAGGAGATTGCCTAGTAGTTATGGGTACAGGTGCTTATAACTATAGCATGGCTTCTAATTATAATCGCTTACCTCGTCCAGCAGCAGTTTTGGTTGGCAATAACGAAGTGAATCTAATTATACAAAGAGAAACCTACGAGGATCTACTGAGGCAAGATACTTTACCGACACGAATCGTGATCGTAGAAGATAGTATTTAATTCCGATAATGGAAAGCTAACAAAACAGCAAGATTAAAAAATCAAACCTATCATTAACAGATAGTTTGATTTTTAATCTGTTGTAGTAATTCTCCAAGATAAAAACCGATAATATAAAAAGTTGACGTTATATTAATAATTAAAGTTCAATGAAATCGGGTCTTGGTAATGACCCAGGCTTGATTAGGTCCTTATTGGTTCATAGTATAGATATTGGACTAGTTCTGGCCCTAATCTACATGGTGCTCGTAATCATCGGGGAACGTCGTACACTATGGATGGTAAGAGGGTTTATCGTCTTAATGCTGGCTTCAGCTATAAGTCATTGGGCAGGTTTAAGACTATTAAGTTTTGCCCTCAACAGCCTGGTGATTGGTTCTGCTGTATCAATGGCAGTAATATTACAATCAGAATTCCGTAGGTTTCTCGAACAGTTGGGACAGGGAGAAATTCTGCAAATGTTCGGAGGCGATCGCAGAGTCCTACCTGAATCAGATAACATAATTGATGAAATTGTGGAGGCAATTAAACAACTTTCCCAAAACCGTATAGGTGCTTTGCTAATTGTAGAAACAAATGGACCTATAGATGAACGTGATTTTTCCGTGCCTGGTGTAAAGTTAAATGCTGAACTGTCTAAAGAACTTATACAAACCATATTTCAGCCAAAAACTTTATTACATGACGGAGCAATGCTGATCCGAGATAACCAAATTATATCGGCGGGTGTAATTCTACCACTGTCAGAACGTATAGCTTCAAGACAATTAGGAACTCGTCATAGAGCTGCCATGGGAATTACAGAACAAGTAGAAAAATGTCTTTGCATAGTGGTATCCGAAGAAACAGGTTCAATTTCCTTAGCTGAAAAGGGAGTCTTGAATCGACCCTTAACTAGCAATAAACTGAAAGAACTACTAGAGGAACGTTTGTTTCCATCTAGCATGGAAAAAAGTGCAAAATCCATCCCTATAGTTAGTATTGGACGTCAAATAGGATTAAAAGGATCGCAACTAATTTCATGTATACTCCGTCGTCAAAGTCCACCAGCCTCTCGAAAAAAAAGATGAATCAAGGAACTTGCTTACAAGACCTACCTGTTGACCTTCAACCAGAAAGGCTGCCTCAGCACGTCGCTGTGATCATGGACGGGAATGGACGTTGGGCCAAAAAGCGGAGTTTACCTCGAATTATGGGTCATAGGCGTGGAGTAGAAGCACTTAAGGATCTACTGCGCTGTTGCAAAGACTGGGGTATAGAAGCCTTGACTGCTTATGCTTTTTCTAGTGAAAATTGGGGTAGGCCACTGGAAGAAGTGAATTTTTTAATGACTTTGTTTGAAAGAGTTTTGCGTCAAGAGCTGCAAGAGATGGTGTCAGAAGATGTTCAAATTAGATTTGTGGGTAATTTAAGTTCTCTGCCCCTCTCGTTACAGTCTGAGATTAAGCAGTCAATGGAAACTACCAGGCAAAATCAGGGAATAAAGTTTACCGTAGCCACTAATTATGGCGGACGTCAGGAAATTGTACAAGCCTGTAGAGAGATAGCAACTCAGGTACAAAAAGGCTTGCTGAAACCAGAAGATATAGATGAATCACTTTTTGAAAACTATCTTTATACGGCTGGCATTTCTCATCCTGATTTATTAATTCGTACCAGTGGAGAAATGCGGATTAGCAATTTCTTATTGTGGCAAATGGCTTATTCAGAAATTTATGTAACTGATACTTTTTGGCCAGATTTTAATCGTTCAGAATTTCACCGTGCTTTGTCTGCTTATCAAAAACGTGAGAGAAGATTTGGGAAAGTTTGATGCCTAATTATTTTTTGGAAAAATAAAATTAACATGAAATTAACTTCCTTCCCCATTCCCCAATTTTGATAAGTAATAGAAAATTGATTTGAAAAAATTATTTCAGGTCTAGTAAATTAAAGCTTAATTTATTGCCAAATATTGTTTTGGTCTAGTTAACTTTAAACTAAGGTCCTGAAAAAATAGCTTCTTCGAGGTCTCTACGACTTAAAGAATACTTAAAAGAACGTTGAATATCTGTTCCATTTACCCCGGCTGAAATGTAACGCACAGTAATTTGATCGACATCAAGCAATAATTCTGCTTTCCATGTAAGTTGTCGAACCCACCAACAATGTAATTGTTCGGAATTTTGTTCGCAACCCATATCTTTGAGCCATTGCTCAATGGTAGGGAGAGTATGATTATACAAAGGAGTATCTGGATTAGGAATCTTCATCTGTTTCTTTTTAATGTAAATTATAAATTATATCAAATCTGGTAGCATTTGTAGGGTTTGCTGACAAAAGTATTTTGATAAGGGTTGGAGTAGGAGCGATTTCCGTTCCGGAATACTTTCCTTACGGAATGCTGCGCAAACGTAAACGCCTTTGCGAAGCATTCCGCAGGAAGAATAGTCCCTTAATTTTTCTGCCATAGCTAACCCAAAACCCTAACTTTTTTAACCTTTTGGAGTTAAAAGCTTGCATTTTTTCCCGACATAAAAATGTTAAAACCTTTACCTGTCAATACTTTTATATAGCAATTCCCATACTGGTGAGGTACAAAATTCTTTGGTTTTAGGGAACACTTAACTGGGAACAGGGAACAGGGAGTAGTAATTCTCGTTCCGTAGGGATAGATCAATAAGAAAAACAACTGTACCTCATTAGCTTAGGAAACGCTATATTTAATCAGCAAACCCTAATTAGAAATATTTCCAGCTCTTGACCATCTGACATTTTTTATACCGAATTAAACGGATTTGATATTACATGGATAGACAAAAAAATTAATTCCATAACTATTTCCATAACTATCTAAACTATTAAATTGTTTTTGCTTAGTTTAAGCTGGTTTATAATCACTCAAAAGGAGAAACTAATTCAATAAATTGAGTCCCAGGTGGTTCAATAGGTTGGATGCTTAACTCTGGCCGCATTAGACCAATAGTAATAGCTATTACCAAACAAGCAATTAGAGTTATACCCATAATAAATAAGGCAAACAATTCACCACCAGATAAAGGTCTTTCTGTAGGATCTAAGTAATAACTTGATGAATTTTTCCAACTTGAATCAGATACAGAATTTTTGAAATTAACATCTTGATTCAAATCATGAAGATATAAGTGCCTAATCTTTTTATTATATGCTAACCTTTTTTCTGGATTAACAAGAGTAGCATAAGCTTCATTAATTTGCTGAAATTTAATAGTGGCGATCGCTTTTGGCATATCCGTAGTATCTGGATGATACCGCTTGCTTAGTTTCCGATAAGCTATTCTAATTTCTCTAGGAGATGCTGCTGGATGGAGTCCTAGTAAAGAATAATAACTCACACCCAAGGGAGTGTATTTTGACATTCTTAGACTTTCTTGTTTATTTGTAGTTCCCTTGTTTCTGCTCACACAGAGTAAGTTTATATTATAGCTTTGTAGTTTTGAAGTATAGGAATTACTATAGAGCGATGTTAATCCGAGTTTTTATTGATAAATGTAGTTAGATTTTTGCTACTTTTTATTCATCAGAATATACGTTGAAGTAGCTATAACACTTTCTCACAATGCAGAATTTTTTTGCACCATAGAATTGGCAGAGGAAGGAGCAAACAATATTTACCCTATTTACCCTGAATAAATTTAAGTTAATCTTGATGTTTAGGGTATTTATATTTGTTTTACACTCTGCTTTTTACCGATAAAACCTCTCAAATAGTAATCTTTAAGTTCAATTAATTACTGCAAAACAATCTAAAATTTACTAATCATCATTTAGATTGTGATTTATGCTCATAACTAAGCCTTAGATTTATTGCAAAAAAATAATATTTCCCTAATAGATAGATAGTTAGAATGGCTGAACTTGATTAATTGATAATTGCACTATGGTGCTGAAATCAGAGATTTCTCAATACAATAATTAATTTACACAATTGAATGGAATAAATAGTAGAAAAAAGTGGGAAATTTTAATCATTCCATTCGCCTCTAGGTGGAATAGGAGGATTTCTTTGAAGAGTTAAAGCTAACTCATCTTCTGGAAGTCCTCCTCGCAGCCACTGGCGGAGGGCAGTTTCAATTACCTTACTAGGGTCATTTGTCAAATGTTGAACTTGATCTAATAATCTAGAATCTATTTGTATAGATAACTCTACTTTTTCTGGGTATTTTTGCTTGTTCACTTCAGGTTCACTCATAACGCTACAATCCTAAATTTACAAAAATTATATAGTAAGATACTTGTCAGTAAATTAACTACTTTAGAAAAACTGTGAAAGATTAAGCCTAGTAATTTTTTACAAAAGTCTCCTAAAACAAGTCAAAAGACAAAAAAAATGTAAGATTGTATGCCCTAAAAACTTTCACAACACATTAATATCACAGCTATTATTTTTCTGCATAAGGATTACACAAGAGTAGCTGTGAAACTATTTTGGACATATTTGATGTGAGATGTTAATTAAATAAAATTTAATAATCAAAAATCTAAAATCACAAATAAAAAAAAATGATATAAATCTAGTTGCTCTCAAAAAAACTATTCATTGTTCGTAGTTTACATCTTCAAAATTAGAAATCTTGTTTTTGAGGTCGAAAACTGAATCTAATTGCGATAAAGCATTTTTTGATTGTAAGCAAAGGCCAAAAAATCATAGATTAAAATATGTTAAGAATAGATAGACTTTGCCCAAACCATAAAAATCAGACAGCCTCATAAATTATAGATAGAGTTAGAGTATGACACAAGTTCCTGTATCTCACATTCGTAACTTTTCCATCATTGCTCATATAGATCATGGAAAATCCACCCTAGCTGATCGTCTCCTACAATCCACTGGGACAGTAGCAGATCGTGAAATGAAAGAACAATTCCTAGACACAATGGACTTAGAGAGGGAGCGAGGTATCACAATCAAACTACAAGCTGCCCGAATGAATTATACAGCTAAAGATGGTCAAGAGTATGTATTGAATTTAATTGACACTCCAGGCCATGTAGACTTCTCTTATGAAGTGTCTCGTTCTTTAGCAGCTTGTGAAGGGGCTCTATTAGTAGTAGATGCTTCCCAGGGAGTAGAAGCTCAAACTTTAGCGAATGTATACTTAGCCCTAGAAAATGACTTAGAAATTATCCCAGTTTTAAACAAAATCGATCTTCCAGGAGCTGAACCGGAAAGAGTCAAACAAGAAATAGAAGAAATAATTGGCCTAGACTGCTCAGGAGCAATTTTAGCATCTGCCAAAGAAGGAATAGGAATTCCAGAAATCCTGGAATCAATGGTAAAATTAGTACCCCCGCCAAGAGACACAACCAATGAACAATTGCGAGCCCTAATCTTTGATAGTTATTATGACCCATATCGAGGGGTAATAGTATATTTCCGGGTCATGGATGGCTCTATTGCCAAAGGCGATCGCATCCTGCTTATGGCATCAGGAAAAGAATATGAAATAGACGAATTAGGAGTCCTTTCCCCTACCCAACAACCAGTAGAAGAACTCCATGCAGGAGAAGTAGGTTATCTAGCAGCATCCATCAAAGCAGTAGAAGATGCCAGAGTAGGAGATACAATTACTCTAGCCAAAAAGAAAGCAGAAAGTCCTCTACCCGGTTACACAGAAGCAAAGCCAATGGTATTCTGTGGTTTATTTCCCATAGATGCTGACCAATTTGGTGACCTGCGAGAAGCTCTAGACCGACTCAAACTGAATGACGCAGCATTATCTTATGAACCTGAAACATCTAGTGCTATGGGATTTGGGTTTCGCTGTGGCTTTTTAGGGTTGCTACACATGGAAATTGTCCAAGAGCGACTAGAACGAGAATACAATTTAGACCTGATAGTCACTTCTCCAGCAGTAGTTTACAGAGTAACAACCAATAAAGGAGAAGTTCTCCTAGTTGATAACCCAAACCTACTGCCAGAACCTAATCACCGAGAAAAAATTGAAGAACCTTATGTCCAAGTAGAGATGATTACTCCAGAAGAATATGTAGGCACATTAATGGAGTTGGGTCAATCACGACGGGGTGTATTTAAGGATATGAGGTATTTGACTAAAGGCAGAACAACTTTAGTATATGAAGTACCCCTAGCAGAAGTAGTTACAGACTTTTTCGATCAAATGAAATCACGTTCTCGTGGTTATGCCAGTATGGAATATCAATTAATAGGCTACCGTGAGAATCCATTGGTTAAACTAGATATAATGATTAATGGAGAACCAGTCGATTCTTTAGCTGTAATTGTGCATCGTGATAAAGCTTATCCCATGGGTCGGGCTTTAACAGAAAAGCTGAAAGAACTAATTCCCCGCCATCAATTTAAAGTACCAATTCAAGCATCCATCGGTTCTAAAATTATTGCTAGTGAGCATATTCCTGCTTTACGGAAAGATGTTTTGGCTAAATGTTATGGGGGGGATATTAGCCGGAAGAAAAAATTACTGCAAAAACAGGCAAAAGGTAAGAAACGGATGAAGTCATTGGGTACAGTTGATGTGCCACAAGAAGCTTTTATGGCAGTGCTACGATTAGAATAATTGCCTTAGTAAACTGTTTTTACAAAACTTGATAACTCTGTTTTACCAAGAAATTGTTGGTATGCGCCTCCCCTTTTAAGGGGATAAAAAAAGAGAATGCCGTATTTTCTTGCCTCCTTATTGCAGGGGTACTGATAACTGATAACTGAAATGACGGACATATTTCTAGATTTTTGGGGCACTGTCTTAGTGTATGATTAAATTTGATGTGGTTATTCAATTGTCCGTTGAAAACCACAACAAATTCCACTCCTCGTTATTTGGAAACAATGAGAATATTAGTAACAGGCGGCGCAGGTTTTCTTGGCTCCCATCTTATCGATAGATTAATGGAACAGGGCCATGAAGTCTTGTGTCTTGATAATTTTTACACAGGAACTAAACACAATATTTATAAGTGGTTGGATCATCCTTACTTTGAATTAATTCGCCACGATATTACTGAACCTATCCGATTAGAAGCAGATCAAATATATCATTTAGCTTGTCCTGCTAGTCCAGTACACTATCAGTTCAACCCTGTCAAGACAATTAAAACAAACGTGATGGGGACATTGAATATGTTGGGATTAGCTAAAAGGGTAAAAGCAAGATTCTTTTTAGCTTCTACATCTGAGGTGTATGGAGACCCAGATGTACATCCTCAAACGGAAGAGTATAGAGGTAATGTTAATTGTATTGGGATTCGATCGTGTTATGACGAGGGGAAGCGAGTAGCAGAAACTTTGGCTTTTGATTACCATCGTCAAAATAATGTTGATATTCGAGTAGTCAGAATTTTTAACAGTTTGACTGGAGACCAAAAGGTACTTTACTACATTGGTGAAAAACTCTATTATGAAACTTTTGCTGAATGTTATGACAGGATTAATGGAGATATATCAAATGTATCAGTACCTTGTTTTGATGAAAATTCAAAGACAGTAATTAAACCAATTTCTGCAATTTGGAAACATCATGTTAAGAAGAAAGGTTTTAAGATTAAAACTGTTTGGGGTAAGGAGATAAAAATTACAGAAGATCATAGTTTATTTACTAGGGATGAAAATAATAAACCTCAAGCAGCTTTTGGAAATGAATTAAAGGTGGGAGATGAAATAGGAGTTCCCAGTTATATCAGCTTTTTGGAAAATCCTTTACAACCATTCCACATTACAGACAAGATATCAAGCAAAGAAGAAATATTTGTAGAAAGTGAAGAAACAATTTCTTATCTAGAAAAGTATGGAGATAAAATTCGGGAGCATTTATTGGCAAAAGGTTTAAATCCTAGTCAACTTTATTCCACGCTGAAAAACTACGAAGCAAAAAATCAAATTCCTTGGCATATATGGGAATATTTAGAACTACCTCTATCTGGAAAAGAAAAAATTTGCGACTCCTCTACAAAAGCAGTTAAAAATTGGATAGAAAATGTAGAAGAATTTTTATGGTTATTAGGGTTTTATGTAGCTCAGGGAAGTTTTATAAACAATGAACTGGTGTTGAAAGGGGAAACTGAAAAATTAGGAAAAGTAATAGAAAGAATATTTGGATGTAAGCCGGAAATTAATGAGGCAGGATATATAAGTATTGAGTCAAAAATTCTGTTTGATTTAATTGCCGATGGATTGAATTTTGGTAAGACAGAAAAAAATATTCCTAATTGGATTTTACAACTTCCTGAAAAACAATTAATTAGCTTTTTACAGGGATTTGCTGAAGGGAACAATCTAGAAAATCAACAAAATTCAAAGATTGAATTTAATAGTGATAGCCAGTTAGTCACAGAAAAGTTAGTATTAATTCTAGCTAAGTTTGGATTAGTAGCAGATGTCTCAGAAACAGAAGAACAAGAAGAACAAATTTACCGGATAATAGTAGAGGGATTAGAAGATAACAATATCCAGAATTTGTCTAACATTCAGCAGAAAATATCAGCCCAAACTACAGGAGATATTGTATGGGCAAAAATAGAAAATATTGAAGAATTTGAAATAGATGATTATGTCTACGACTTTTCAGTACCAAATTATGAGAACTTTATAGGGGGAAGCTACAGCATTTTTGCTCATAATACCTACGGCCCCAGAATGTTAGAAAATGACGGTCGAGTTGTTAGTAACTTCATAGTACAAGCCTTAAAAGGAATCCCACTAACAGTTTATGGAGATGGTTCCCAAACCAGAAGTTTCTGTTATGTGTCAGACTTAATAGAAGGGTTTATCAGATTAATGAATCAAGACTTTATCGGACCAGTTAATATTGGAAACCCAGGAGAATATACAATACTTGAATTAGCCGAAAAAATTCAAGAAATGATTAACCCAGATGCAGAGATCACATTTAAACCTCTGCCAAAAGATGACCCGAAACAGCGACAACCAGATATTACCCGTGCGAAAAAATATTTGGGTTGGGAACCTAGTGTTCCGCTCCAAGAAGGGTTAAAATTAACAATAGAAGATTTTCGCGAGCGACTCAAAAACGAATCGCCAAAAAGCTAAAGGGGTGCGGGGATTAACAAAATAAATCTTAACAATTTTAATCCCCACTAAAAACTCTTCATGTGAAAAATTTCGAGGATATAAATATGCGTGTTTGTGTTATCGGTACTGGTTATGTTGGCTTAGTAACAGGTGTTTGTTTGGCTCATACAGGACATCATGTTATTTGCATAGATAATAATGAAGAAAAGGTTAAACTCTTAAAATCAGGACAATCACCAATTTATGAACCAGGATTATCCGAATTAATGCAAGGCTGTACTAAAGCAGGTTTGCTAGAGTTTACATCAGACTTAAAAACAGGAGTTGATCATGGGGATATTCTATTTATCGCCGTTGGTACTCCGCCACTACCTACAGGGGAAAGTGATACTCGTTATGTGGAAGCAGTGGCTAAAGGTATAGGGGCTCATCTAACTACAGGTTATAAGGTCATTGTCAACAAATCAACTGTGCCCATTGGTTCTGGTGACTGGGTAAGACGAATTGTTTTAGATGGCGTAGAAGAGCGCAAAAAAGAAGAGGGGGGGTCTGGTACCGATATTGAAGCAGAATTTGATGTAGTTAGTAACCCAGAATTTTTGCGGGAAGGTTCGGCCATATATGATACTTTTAACCCAGACCGCATTGTTTTGGGTAGTAATAGTCAAAAAGCCCTAGACATGATGTTGGAGCTTTATACTCCTCTAGTTGAACGCAAGTTTGCTGAAGACTCGTCGCTGCCACCAGTAGCAGTCGTAATGACAGATTTGAGTTCTGCGGAGATGATTAAATATGCTGCGAACTCCTTCTTGGCAACTAAGATTAGTTTTGTCAATGAAATTGCTAATATCTGCGATCGCGTCGGTGCAGATGTGACTCAGGTCGCTACAGGTATTGGGTTAGACTCCCGCATCGGTAATAAGTTTTTACAAGCTGGTATCGGTTGGGGTGGTTCGTGTTTCCCTAAAGATGTTTCTGCTTTGGTGCATACTGCTGATGACTATGGTTGTGAGGCAAATTTGTTGAAAGCAGCAGTAGAAGTGAATAAGCGTCAACGGATGATAGCAGTAGATAAGTTACAGCAAGAGTTGAAAATTCTTAAGGGTAAAACTATTGGGTTGTTGGGTTTGACCTTTAAGCCAGATACTGATGATATGCGGGATGCACCTTCCCTAGATTTGATTCAAGAGTTGAACAGGTTGGGTGCGAAGGTGAAAGCTTATGACCCAATTATTTCTCAGTCTGGTATGCGTCATGGTTTATCTGGGGTAGTTGTGGAAACAGACCCCGAACGACTTGCTGATGGTTGTGATGCTCTAGTGTTGGTGACAGACTGGCAACAGTTCAAGAAATTAGACTATGGCAAGATGGCAAAGTCGATGGAACATAATTTGTTTGTTGATGGTCGGAATTTCTGCGATCGTCAAGAGCTAGAAACTGTTGGTTTCCATTATGTGGGAATTGGTCATTAAATAGCTTTTAGCTGTTAGCGATCGGCTTTCAGCTTTGAGCAAGTAAAATTTTTAACAAAATATTAGGCGTTGGTAAATTAAGAGATGAAACTTTAAGAGTCATCTGTTTCTGATACCTCTAAATATCTTACTAGAGTAAGTGATTGGTATCACCCCTAGTAGAAATCATCTTAGCAATTACCAACGCCAAATATTATTTAGGGGTGTTCTATAGAAGCCCTAAGTGTATCTTTAACCTGGAAGTAAATTTTTGAGGCACGAGTCGTCTGTAGATATTGGAAATACAACGAAAAGATGGAAAAATATTCTAATACACCCCATCTCCCCATCTCCCTATCACACCGTCTATTTTTCAATAGACCCCTTCAGGAGTTATATAGAAGCCATTTGGTATCTCTTGAAGAAATTACAACTCCAATAGCCATCTGGGTTTTACGAGTCTGGCAGTCATTTTTCGTAATTTTTCGGTCTTCTGAACCCCTATAGTTGTTAAGCTCCCTAAAACGGCTTTCCTGAAAGATTTGTATTTCAAGAAAAGATACCTTAAGGGGTTCTATAAATAACTTCTCTATTAGCTATAGAAGGACTACCTTTTTTGTCAAATGTTTGATTATCGTTATGTACTTCATACCACCTTAACTCTCTAGTTACTCCTTGATAAAGACTGATGCGATCGCCTACAACTTTTGCTGCTCGATAAAGAGGAAAAGCATAAGCAGCTTTTCCCACCCATCTTTTATGTTCTTTGCTCAGAGAATTAAGTTGGGGAACATTAAATTCATAGCGGTTTAAAATTACCCATATACTTGTAATAGGTTCTTCTGGAAAAACATTTATCATTAAAAATAGAAGTGTTTCTATTTCTACAAAACCCTGGGGTTGTAAACCATTCAAATCAAAATTTGTCTGAGAATCTTCTATTACCTTTTGCAGTTCCCTTTCTAGTTGAAGTAAATTAACCTGAGTTTCTAGCATTTTTTAACTCCATATTTCCTTGATTTTTGCGATTATATCTTTAGCGTAAAAAGCTTCGACTTTTGGATTACAAGCAGACTTGAAAGCATTCTTATAGTTAGGATTTTCCTTTTTTCTAATATCCGGAAATACATAACAATATAAATCGCTACTAAAACCCTTACTTTCTAACTCTTTTATAGGCATTACTTTCTGATTAACATTTTTGGCAAGTTCGTGTGGATACTTCCAATCTTTCACATCTATACTAATTTTAAAATCACTAGGAGTTTCCACAAATAGATCGCATAAATCAAGACCAGGCCATAAAGTAACCTTACAACCAATTTTCTCTAAATCATCTTTTAGCTTCAACTCAGGAATCCCAGGAATTGACATATATCTTCTTACTCCAAAATGAGCTTGACGCACTTCTTGCCCAGGATTTAACTCTTGATACTTTTTCTGCTTTTTACTATTTGAAAGCCTGTTAAATTCACATCCTTTATTAGTGCAAGTTAGATTATTCTTTTGATTTTTAATCAAATTTCCACATAACTCACATCGTAGAATCATACCATTAACATAATATGCACTAGGAATTTTATCTTGATAAACTTCATCTAGTACAAGTTCTTTGAAAATATTAGACTTAAGACTTACATCAAGTAATATATCACTTCTTTCATCTTGAGTTGATAAAGGATATTTAACCAAAAATTCCCGAATTTGAGTATAGGTAATATCTGGATTTTTACTACTTTCAGCTAAATTTTTAATAGATTCAAAAATTCGGCGTTGGAAACTATCTGGATTATTATAATCTAGTTCCTCTGCTGCCAACTCCTCACATAATTCTGTAGGCACTCCCTCATCATCAAGCAATAATTCATTCTGATATTCATCATCCGATAAATTAAGCTGCCATTCACCAAGAGGAACAGTTTTTGCTTTCTCTATTAGTTCTCCTATGCCTATTGGTATCGGTAAACCATTCATTAAATAGAAAAAACTCAGATAATTTATCGC
The DNA here is from genome assembly GCA_030064835.1 of Microcoleaceae cyanobacterium MO_207.B10. GTDB lineage: Bacteria > Cyanobacteriota > Cyanobacteriia > Cyanobacteriales > Microcoleaceae > JASJEE01. Next base: position 20,244 of record JASJEE010000031.1, read on the forward strand.
TCTCTGTAAATTTTTAGAATAAGGATATTTCAGAAAACCATCTTTTTCTATTCCATTATTAGTCTGAACTAACCCCACTGATAGCTTTCTTAAAATCTTCTCTCCATCAGGTAAATCAACCATTATTTTCTCCTACTTTAATCTCCATCATTTTTTTCAGTTCAGATTCTACTTCTTGTTCTGCCAATTTAGTTAAAGCAACTGTAAGACTGCTCATATTCCTACCCTCAATCTTAACTATATCTGAGTCAGTCAAATCACTATCTTTATATGCTTCCCGAAGGTGTGGCATATTTCCATCTATTAATTGAGAAAGTACAACTTCCTGACTAATTTTTCTCAGATGAGACAAAACTTTAATAGTAAAATCTAATCGAGCTTGCCATGATTTTTCCTTTCCATCAATATTTCCTTGAAGTTGAAAAAGCTCTAACATTTTTTCACGAGTATCCTTCATTTCCTCCTGAAGATTTTGGATAGAATTGAGGATTGTATTTAAGGTTTCCTGCTCCATATTCTCCTCTTCAAACAATCAAGTATTATACTAATTATATCCAATCTGTTAAATATTTGTGATTCTCTCTCCTCCTGACTCAATTACGACTTAACCAATCTATTCGCGTCGCGATCGCAAAGCGCAGTATCGCTATCCTCTGAAACCTTTGTGCAGAGACGATTCCATTTCGCTTATTGCCCTTGGTTACAGCTTCGCTATGTTTGACCTTAGTAACGGTACAGATTTGTACGGGCTTGGGTAAAACCCATCTTAATCACAATTAACTCAAAAATCCTCTTTTTAACCCCTTTAAAATAGCCAAAACTGTCACTAAATCATCCCCTCGTCTTAAGCTAAACTCATCAGAAAAAGCATACTCAAACTGTTCCCCCTTTACCAACTTTAAAAAGATAAAATTACTGCCATTAGTCACCAGTCCAAATAAAGACTTATCTGTGTGAGAACTTCCCAACATATAAGCTAAACATTGAGGAATACCTACCTCCAAAGAAAACCCCGAACGCTTAGACTCAATAACTAAAACCCAGAACCGATCTTGTAACACCAAAACATCAATTCTACCCCGAATAATTAACCCTTTATCTTTCTCTTCAATCTCTACAGAACTCTCAGCAGTAGTATAAAAAGGAGGTAAATAAAACCCTGCTAAATCTAACAAAGGAGACACCACCACCATTTTCACCATATCTTCTACCATCGGACGCATTGCTAAATTAAAATAATTGTCTTTAACCCGATGTAATTGTTGTTTTTCTCTTTCATTAATTTCTGGTAAATCATCTTGCCATTCTCTAAAAAAAGCAGCATTTTCACTCAATTTTAAATTAAATTTATCTATCAAATCATAAAGCGTAACCTTTTCTGCTTGTATTGTTTCTCTCATAATTAAACCGTTCTACTAAACTGACCGTTTGGGATACCGCGAGACTTCCCGCCCAAGAATTGAATTATAACAGAAAAACTATGCACTTAATTAAAAGTTTCAACTGTTTAATTTCCCAAAGGGTTTGATTTCCTCCAAAAAAAAACTTGAATTTTCCTGAACCCAACCTGACAATACTTAATATCAAAAAAAATAGGTAGACGATTTCCAAAGATCCCCTACCTAATACAGCAAAAAACTTCATCCCTGCATCCGTGACAAAATCCCTATTTGCCATTCCAACTTATAAATTTTTCTGTTTATTCTTAGCATATTTCAATAATTCTTGAGCTTCTTCATAATAAGTTGTTCCTGGTTCCACATTCTCTAACTGATTAATAATTTCATGTAACTTACTAGCAAGTAAACCTCGATCGGAATTATCAATAACAGATTTTTGCCAATCTGCAATTAAATCTTTACCCCGCTTAAAAGCTGTTCCTGACTCCCTT
>JASJEE010000333.1 GCA_030064835.1 Microcoleaceae cyanobacterium MO_207.B10
TCCGCCCCACCCTGTGGAGGAGTGGGGAAACCAGCACCCCCTTACCAACCCCCTTATGGTTGTTCCCTGTTCCCTCAAACAAACGAATGAGTCTACCTCACCAATATCGGAATTGCTATATAGCAATATTTTCTGAAAATGGTATTACTTCTCTCTTCCTTCTCTCCTAGATAACTAAAACCTTCTTCCTTCTTTCCTCTAGTATTTGTAGCAAACATTTATCAATCAGCCTTAACCTCATTAACATCCTGTGGTTATTGAGCCTAACCTTATGCACTCAATTCATTCAACTACCAGAAGTAATCACGCAATATATGTATATTGGTGTCAGAATATATGCGATTATCATAGTTGGTATACTTCTGGTCAAGGCCAACATTATAATTATCGACACATTAGACTCCATCAGCAAAAAATATTCTATTCCCAACAACCTACTGCGCTTATACGATCGCCTTAGTCATCTTATCCCCCTATCCAAGAGATGTTTGGAGTATGTCATCTACTTATCGATGGTAACTCTAGTGCTACAGCAACTTGAATTCATTGCATATCTAGCACTTATCACACCTAAAATCATTCAGATCGTCGGCATATTTTATATTAGCCGGGTCATTGAAGAGATAGGTAAGCTTTTAACAAGAAAATTCGTAGTCAGTGATGACAAAAAGTTAGATGAATTGGAAAAAAAGAGACTACAAACTCTCTTACCATTGTTTGATAGTACCCTGAAATATCTAGTCTACGTTGGTGCTATAATTGCAATTCTCAACACCCTTGGTATTGACTCTACTCCCATTCTTGCAAGTGCTGGTATTCTTGGTCTTGGAGTGAGTATGGGAGCCCAGAGTATTGTCGAAGATGTGATAGCTGGTTTATTTAATGTGTTTGAAGGATACTACCTAGTAGGTGATTTCGTCGAGATTGATGATATAAAAGGTTATGTTACGGCGATCGAACTTAAAACTACTCGCATCAGCTTTGAGGATAAAGACTATATTATTCGCAATGGCCAAGTTGGTAATATTATCAACTATTCCAGATATAGTGAAGCAATAGTCACAGTTTATGTCCCCTATAAAACCAATCTTGATCGCGTTTACGAAATAATCAAAGTAGTGGGAGAAAAATTCCAGGAAACTAATAAGGATGTGATAGAACCCACAGAAGTGGATGGGGTTGAGGGTTTTGATCGATATCAGTTATTAATTCAGACGACTACAAAAGTTAAGCCAGGAAAGAACGAAGACATAGAAATGTGTTTGCGCAAAATGATTGTGGATGCTTTTGAAAAAGAAGGAATTAAACTTTCCTATTACGGTTCTCGCAAGAAGATAAGCGATCTAGAAGAGCCAGAGGAAGAAGAAGACTCTGAGGACGAAGAAGAAGGGGATGAAGAAGAAGAAGGGGATGAAGAAGAAGACTCTGAGGACTAATATTATGACTGATTAACTTTCAAAACCTTTATCTATAAATACTTTAAGCCTTTTTTGATCGAAAAAAATGCAGGCTTTTCAGTCCAAAAAGTTCAAAAAGTTCAAAAAGTTAGCATTTTGAGTAGAATAAAGGGATGAAAAAATCAAGGGACATTTCTTCCTCCTACCTCCTCTAATGAGTATTCCCATTTATCCTGACTTATCATACTTTTGTCAGTAAACCCTAATGATTTAAACATGATATCAAACTTCCCTGTGAATTATTTCTCAAGCAAATCATGGCAAAAGTTGTTTGACTGTATCAATAAATTCTTGGGGGTGAAATGGTTTAACAATGTAAGCATCTGCAGCAGATTTCATACCCCAATAACGGTCAAATTCTTCTCCCTTAATCGAACAAAAAATTACAGGTAAATCTTTGGTTTGAGGATTTGATTTTACCCGACGACAAACTTCGTAACCATTCATTTCTGGCATCACAATATCCAAGATAACTAAGTCAGGTTTCTGAATTTTTATCTTTTCTAATGCTTTTACTCCATTACTAGCAGATATCACCTTGAATCCATTTTTGATCAGTAGATTTGCAATCATCTCCCGATGGGAAAGTTGGTCATCTACAACTAAAACTGTACTCATAATTAATTTTTACTCCATATACTCTATAGTTTCTGATTTTATAAAAGCCCTAAGTGTATCTTTGGCTGAGACTAAATTTTTGAGGCACCGAGTAGTCTGTAGATATAGGAAATACAACGAAAAGATGGAAAAAGATTCCCATACAGCCCATCTCCCCATCACCCTAGCACCCCCTGCACCCCATGACATCATCTATTTTTCAAGAGAACCCATTTGGGTTCTATATTCCCGTTGATGCTGCCAAGCAAAAGATAGCATAATCAAAAAAAATTAATCCTGCTACCTTCTACTATTTTTACTATCGGGGGCGACCTAAAGTTGTAATATAAACAACAGCCTCATCTACAGGAATACCTAAAACTTCATTCACATGATCATCAAAGAAGCCAGCAATACCACTAACCCCTAAACCAAGATAAATAGCTGCTAAATTCAGCCTTTGTCCCAAATGGCCAGCATCTGCATGGAGATAACGGTAAACGCGATCGCCATATTTTGCTATCGCTTTTTTGAGATCGGCAGTATGAAATAGCACAACAGCAGCATCTCTTCCTAACTCTTGTCCCAAGCAAAGAAAGTGCAACTCGTTGCGGAAATTTTTAAATCTAATTTGTCGGAGTTCTTGAGCCAATGGTGCATAATAGTAACAACCTTCTTCTAAACCATCTACTCCAGAAACTGCTATAAAAGTTTCAATTAAACTCAGATCAAAATAATCAGGGTTACGATCCAATCCTTGATTAATGTAATGATGAGGTTGATAAGTAAAGTCTAGTAGAGCTAGTAGTTCCCTTAAAATCAGTGGTTCTCCTGTGTAAACACGAGTAGAACGTCGTTTGAGGATAGTATTTCTTAAGGGTGCTAAATCTTTTCCCCATGATATCGAAGGGGTAACAGTGGAAACTTTTGTACAAAATGGAAAGTTGTATTTGTCCTCAGAATGTTTTTCACTTTCTTTTGTCTTCCAAACAGATTTTTTGGGGGAGTTTGACTTGATGTGAGTGGCTTCATGCAAATATTTCAGCAGTTCACCATCTGGAATTTGAGGATAGTCTGTTTGAGTAGGGGAAGGTAAAGCTGCTTGCCACTGGGGCAAGTTTTGGTCGAGATCCAATAGATCTGCAAGGGGAACAATGGCGATCGCTTGTTCTTCCTCAGTGTCTAGATAGAGCATTTGATTTATTGCGTCATCACTAAACCCACCTATGAGATGAGGTCGGTAGTTGTTAATTGCAGAAGCTAGCTCTATATTCCCAAGTAAGTGACCTGTGTCTAAGAATATTCGCCTATAGGCTCGATCTTCATAACGCCAGGCTGAACGATAGAATATGGCAGTAATAGCGATCGCTAATTTTGTATTCTCCAAAGCTGGATGCCAAAAACAGGCATCTTGCAATTCTGGCCAGGTTCTATTGTCCCAAAATCTGAGTAAAGAATGAGTTTTGGCCTGATAATTGTATAGTCCCGCAGGTAATAGAGATGTGCCACGGGAAATTAAGTAAACTTCTGCCGGATACAAACCACCTGCAGACGGAGCGGCTCTTAAGTAATTGTCTCCCATTGTGGGTATTCTAGCCGTTAAACCGTAGCTGCATAATAATAGGTTAGATAGCCGTTCTCCTGCTTGAAAATTTTGAGCTTGACTGTCCTTTTCTTTGAGATAGGGTTTGAGGTTAATACTTGTCCCGACTTTATATTCTTTGAATGGTATTGGTTGATTTTTCCAGTCTAATTGACGATTTTTACTCGCGATGCTCTCTGGATCGTATTTTGTCCGCTCGTGGTAATGTTGAGCGATGGATTGTTTAGCGTCTGACATATTCTTCTATATTGGCAGTGATTCTATAATTCTGATTTTGACATTTCTGACTGAAAATTTTACAAATCTTAAAAAAGGATTAGAATAGCACGAATTTGTATGAGGCCATCTTAATATATATACACAAAGTAAGTTGAGTATATATACTCAAAATCAATCCTATAAACGTTTGTTATTAGCTGCTAAATAGTAGCTTTAAAAGTTAATATGGAGAAGATAAGTGCAGCAGAATTACTAGCTAAATATGCGGATGGTCAAACAGAATTTAGTGGCATTGATTTAAGTGATATTGAATTATTTGAAGCAGATTTAGATGGAATAAGTTTAGCAGATTGTAACTTAAAAAAAGCTTATATGCCTTATACAAATTTGAGTCAAGCTAATCTTCAAGGCTCTAATTTGCTAGAGGTGGAGATGGGAGATATTACACTATATCACGCCAACTTATCTAATACGAATATTCAACAAGGAAATCTTTCTAGAGCAAATTTACGTAATGCTAATCTTCGTGGTGCAAATTTGAGAAGAGCTAATTTAGAAGGTGCAGATTTATATAATGCAGATTTGAGAGATACAGATTTAAGATATGCAAATTTGAGAAGAGCTAATTTAGAAAAAGCAAAGTTAGACAATGCTAGATTAGCATGGTGTAATTTGTTTCGCGCCCGAAAGGTTGATTTATCGAAAGCCAGGTATGATCATACAACAATCGGGCCTGATGGATATTAAATATTTCATAAAGTTTTAGGAATTCAGGTGTGAGGTTTTCTATAATTAAGAAGAAGATTTTTTTGACAAGAACCGAAACATATATGGCAATCCTATTTAAGTTGTTAGATTTTTGTGGGACTTAGGAGTTACAGCGGTTTTCATTTCAGTAGACCACAGTAGGGAAGTTGCGTTCAATGTCCCTACAAGGTTTTGGTTATGGCTCCGGTAGTTCATCAAGAGCGAAAAGCGCTTTAAGAGTTAGCACTCAGAATTTTCAAGGTTTTCAATTAAAATTAACAGTGATAAAAATTGTTAAAACCAATGCGCGGATTCCTCTACTTTGATAATTTTATCTTTAGTCAAACTCAATTAATTATTAGACATCTCCAATAATAAAAAATCCAATCAATTATCATCAATAAAACATCAATTATTTCTCATTAATCCCTGCTCCCTGCTCCCTCTTTTCTTGAAAAGTCTATTGTTCAGCAATTAACAATGAACAATTAATAATTAATAATTAATAATTACCTCTGATTTTAATCCTATGCTTTATAAACATCTTTCTTAACATAAAACTTAGACATTAAATAGAAGTTATGTGTAAGTCTGAGGTCGGCTTTTTGCGGAGAAAAGTGTCTAATTCAATACACTATGAGTGAGGAATACAGACAAGATTCTTACGCACCACTCTTCCCCCTCCTCCCCCTATCCCCACACTCGTACAAGGGTTTCAGGAGTTCCTGAACAAGGATAGGATTTTAATCAGGGGATTGACTAAAAGAAAAGTTTTTGATTTATCCCCTTAAAAGGGGAGGCTTCAAACCTGAATTGTTGAATTAATAATTAATAATTATTAACTATTAATTATTAATTATTCGGTGACTCAAATTACCGATATCCTCAGAAATATAAATGTTCATTAGATAACAGTAACTACAACTAATTGTTTTTGACCAATAGTAAATATTTTGATATAATAAAAGTTTTGCATAAATAATAAAACTTGCTCAGGAGACAAGAATAATGGCCAAAATGTACTATGACTCCGATGCCAACCTAGACCTCTTAGCCAGTAAAACAATCGCGATCGTGGGCTATGGTTCCCAAGGTCATGCTCACGCCCTTAATCTCAAAGATAGCGGTGTAAACGTCATCGTCGGACTTTATCCCGGTAGTAAGTCTGCCATCAAAGCAAAAGAAGCAGGTCTAAGTGTTTACCCAGTAGACAAAGCTGCGGAAATAGCAGACCTAATTATGATTTTGTTGCCAGATGAAGTCCAGAAAAGCGTATACAAAAACGAAATTGAACCTCATCTCACAGAAGGAAAAATCTTAGCTTTTGCTCACGGTTTTAATATCCATTTTGGTCAAATTGTTCCGCCATCAAATGTGGATGTAGTAATGGTTGCACCAAAAGGGCCTGGACATTTAGTCCGACGGACTTATGAACAAGGAGAAGGAGTACCCTGTCTATTTGCCATCTACCAGGATGCTTCCGGTCAAGGTCGCGATCGCGCCATGGCCTATGCTAAAGGTATTGGTGGTACCCGTGCAGGTATCCTCGAAACCACCTTCCGTGAAGAAACCGAAACCGACTTATTTGGCGAACAAGTTGTCCTCTGTGGCGGTCTCAGTGCATTGATCAAAGCTGGATTTGAAACCCTAATTGAAGCCGGATATCAGCCAGAATTAGCTTACTTTGAATGTCTCCACGAAGTCAAACTTATTGTCGATCTCGTTGTCGAAGGCGGTTTGGCTAATATGCGCGACAGTATTTCTAATACTGCTGAATTTGGCGACTACAGTCGCGGCCCGCGTATTGTTAACGACGAAACTCGCGCCGAGATGCGAAAAATATTGAGTGAAATTCAATCTGGTCACTTTGCTCGCGAGTTTGTTATGGAAAACCAAACAGGTAAACCAGTGTTTACTGCTATGCGTCGCCAAGAAGCAGAACACCCTATAGAAGAAGTTGGCAAAGACTTACGTGCTATGTTTAGTTGGTTAAAGAAACGCTAGAAATTGATGAAAAACAGGGAAGAGGTCAACAATAATATTAGATTTTCCTCCTCCCTTATCTATAATTTATAACACCGATTTAATTACTAATTTTCATCGGGAATAGTAGGATTTTCTAACTCTTCTACAGCTTTTTCTGTACGTTCATTAGTATCCTTCGGTTTCAACCAATCAGGCCATAACCCAACCACAAATTTTCGACTTTGAAAGCTGGCATTTTGGATGGGTTCGGGGATGAATTCCACACTATCACCAGCAGTTATAAAAGCGATAACAACGATGACAAACAACCATTTTAGATTCTTATTCATAAGCTGATATTAGTATATTGGTTTGATTTTAGTTTTCCCACAACTCACAAAAATATAACAGAGGCAATTTACTAATAATTACATTAAGTAGTTGCCTTGATATTTTTTATGGATAATATGATATGAAAAATAGTAGCACAGGTATTTTGGTAGTAGTTGCTTTTATCAAAAACTTTTATCATTTCAGTTTAATACTATATCTATATCGTTAAGACTCCAGGGTAGTGGTGAGCAGGGGGGTAGAAAATTTAGCAAGATAGTATAAGCTAAAATATACATTACATTCCGTATGGATTTATTTATGTAAAACTATTTTCAATGGGGTGAGAATTTATGAGCGCCAAATTAGACAACATTATTTTTATCGATATCGAAGCTACTTGCTGGGAGAAACATCCCCCACCAAACCAAGAAAGCGAAATAATTGAAATAGGAGTTTGTCTTGTTGACGTTGCCTTAGCTAAACCTATTACAAAAGAAAGTATTTTAGTCAAACCAGAACGTTCCCAAGTTAGTGAATTTTGTACCAAACTTACGACTTTAACTCAATCACAAGTTGATGGAGGAATTGCTTTTGATGAAGCTTGTTTAAAACTACGAAAAAATTATGATTCTTTAGAAAGAGTCTGGGCTAGTTGGGGTGAATATGACAAAAATATGTTTGAGAAACAATGTAAAGCTAGAGGAGTTAAATATCCTTTTGGGATGAGGCATATTAATGTCAAAAATTTGTTCGCTCTTGTTAAGAATTTGCCCAAAGAAGTAGGTATGGCAAATGCTCTGCAATTATTAGATATTCCTTTGGAGGGAACTCATCATCGGGGCGCTGATGATGCTTGGAATATTGGCAAGATTTCGGCACAACTACTTCTACAAGCCAGAATGACAATTTAATATATGAAAATTTAGCGATCGCCAGATTCTCTTGATTATCCTCACTCTTAGACCTTGGTAGTAGGTGGTTAACTACAAGTCCGAAATAATAATACGCTTGGTAAGTCCTTTTAGTTATAGATTTGACCAGATTTCCGATCTAAATATTGTGATTTTGAAAATCATGTAGTATAGTAGTAATATAAAATTCAATTTACGTCTTATGCAGAAGAATAAAATATTCATAGACGGCGATCGCCCAAATTTTTATTAGTAAAACCAAGGTTGAAAATTAATGAAACTAGCTGAAGCTTTAATTTTAAGAGCGGATTCTAAAAAGCGAATCCAACAGTTAAAAGCAAGATTAACCAGAAGTGCTACAGTTCAGGAAGGAGAACAGCCACCAGAAGACCCCCAAACATTAATAGCTGAAATAGACACAACAATCGCTCAGTTATTAGAGTTAATTTAAAAAATTAATAAAACTAATTCTCAGACTATTTTAAATGAAGAAATAACAATATCTGATGCCATAGCACAGAGAGACACACTGATGCTAAAACGGAGTATTTATAGCGATATAATTAGCACAGCAGCCCAACAATCAAATCGGTATAGTCGTTCTGAAATCAAAGTATTAAG
>JASJEE010000334.1 GCA_030064835.1 Microcoleaceae cyanobacterium MO_207.B10
CATTCTCACACCAGCAACATTTCCACACTTTTGAATTTTTCCGAGCATTTATAGAATTGCCGAGAAAATTTTCAGCAGTGGAAAGGTAGAGAAAGAGAAAGAATTTCTCCATGGCAAATCTCTCTTGTACTTTTGTCATTCTCACACCAGCAACATTTCCACACTTTTGAATTTTTCCGAGCATTTATAGAATTGCCGAGAAAATTTTCAGCAGTGGAAAGGTAGAGAAAGAGAAAGAATTTCTCCATGGCAAATCTCTCTAGGATTTTTGTTACTTCAATCAGAAAAACTAATTTCTCCATTATCAACTTTTTCTTGGAGTTTAGCTTTTACATTGTTGCTAAACTTAAGATCAGATACCAGATGAGTTAAATCTTTATAAGGATTACTTTTTCTATTATTTATCAGCTTTTTAATAGTTGTGCTCTTAACCCATGTTCCTTTAAAAGCAGTTATTAATTCAGCTTCATTCGCTGTATTGATATTAACGGCAGTTAAGCTTTTTGAATCTGATGATGAAGTTGATTTTGTTTCAATAATTTTATCTAAAGTTGAACTTGTTGAACTTGGTAATGGAGTTGATATTTTATCAATAACTTTATCTGCTTGAATAAACTCAATATTTTGCAACTCTAGCTTTCTTTTGAGACGCTCTGAACAGGAAGGAGCAACCATAAAAGCTAAATCTGGGGGAGTATTTTCTGAAGGGTATGGATTAAACTCTAAATCATCTAACCACAAACTAAAATCATCCAAATGTTCAACAATCAATTTATAATTTTTAGCTTCACCAAAAGCTCTAGCTATTGGTCTATCATTATGAAGCAATTCTACATAACAATCTAAGGCGTGTTTTTTTCCTGTTTTTTTGCCTGAAATTACTTTTGTAGTTTCGACTGCCGATAATTTATATACTGCTTTTTGCTTTAAATATTTCTCCCACCTTTTTTGACATTCTGCTTTGACTAATTCACGAGCATCACCTTCAAATTTTTGCTCTTCTGCTTCTGAAAAATACTTTTCATGTATTTCTAGAACTTTTCCCGAATAATATTGACAAAATTCCCGAAAATTCTTAAAATTATTAGCTGCTTTCAAAGGTATATTCTGAATTTCTTCCCAAGCATTATTAAAATTTTTATATCCTTTGTATGCTCCTTTAATCCTTTCATCTATTTCTTTTTTAATCATTAGAAATTCTTTATTAGAACCTGAGCTAAGATTAATCACTGACTCTTTGACCAAACTTTTTAATACAGAGTCTCCTTCAATTAAAGAACTGACATTACCTGATGTACCTACCAAATAAATTAGCAGAGGAATACTTCTTCTAAATTTCTGAGCCGCTTGCTTGATTAATGCTCTAAAAATTACTCTAGTTTCTTCTATTTCTTGTGGAAATTTTTCTAATGAATCTAATTTAATTCATCTGTTAGATAGACAAAAGTAAATCTGGGGTCTACTTTTGTGACTTGAGATATCACATCAAAAAATAATTCAACAAAATTTACTTCACTTGTTGCGAAAAATTTACTAAATTTTGACCTAAAAGGATTTAATTTTATCTCTTCTCTAGTTCCTGTATTTAATAATGACCCTGCATCAAATTCTTCGAGAATGTTTTTAGCAACTTCTTTTACATCTGGCAATAAATTTTGATTATGTATTAATTGCCAAAAAGTATCTCCTAAAATATAACAGTAAAGTTTAATGCTAAAATTATGACTACTACCAACTGTCCGTAAATGAGAAAGTGGAAACTGAATTACTACAGAATGTTTTTCATAATTTGACTGAGTTGTTGTTAATTCATGCAAATAAGTTAATAGGGAAGTTTTACCACTACCAAGAAGTGCTGCCACAAATCTAAATGTAAAACATCTATCATCAAAAGTATATTTAATATCGTCTAAAAGTAGTTCCGTTATATTTGATATTAACGACTTACGAGATAAACTTTGAGCTGTAGTATAATCTTCATCCTCTTTTCCTGGTAATCTTACATCACGTTCAACCCAAATATTTTCCACATAACCTTCTCCTGGTTGAATTTGCTGTAAAAACTTTCTAATGTATCTTTTTTTTCCTGCATCTTCTGGCATAATTTAGTTCACCCATTGAATTAATTCTTTATTATTTTCTCGCACCGCAAATACTAAACCATCAGATTTCAATTGCTCAAAATATTTTTCTAGTAGCAATTCAGAAATATGATGAGTTTGCCTAAACTTTTGGCAAATTTCTTTACTACGAATAGCCACAACACCTTCCAATTCTTGACGCCTCCTTTCTTCAAGATAAAGCTTTTTAAACTTATCTACAAAAGTCTCAAAATCCATATCCTCATTTTGATAATTTATCTGATTATATTTTGCTGTTAATTTTAAACAAGCCATCAGAGCATTTAAAAGTTTAGCTCCTTTGTTAGACCTAAACTTATATTCTGTTGTTTGAAGATTAAGAACTAGAGCTTTCATTCCTATCTCAGTAACTTTAATTCTGCCTCGTTTAGGAGATTCTAAAAACTTCAATTCACATAAACTATCACAAACCTGTGTTGCATTAGGTCGGCGTTTTTTAGATAAATGATTCCTGACTGTACTCCTAGTTACCGTTCCCTCTGTTGAGTAGGCAAACGTATAAAGCAAATAAAGCATTTGTTCAGTCGAAATTTCTGTCATTATTCCCTCTTATTAATTTTACTAATCAATACAGCAAATTCTAAATATATGAAGTACAAATATTAATAATAAAACCTTTGTATGACAGGCAAGATGCCTGTCATAGCGGTACTTCACCTAGATGAAATATTCTCTATATTTAACACTTGCAAAAATCCTGTATTTAAAAATCCTAAAATAGTCATGTTGCTGACTAAAACAAAATAGATTTATAACCGTGACATAGACGATATTCACAACTTATTAAGTAACAATCAACCTAAATTTTATCAGAGACAAATCATTCTGATGAATATTTTTTTTAAATAATTTTTTTTGAATAAGCTCAATTATTTAACCAGAACAATCCTAAATAGGTTGTAATATTATTATTATTGTACGAATTTTATCTCCAAACCAAAGGAAAAATGGGATTTGGAAACCCAACGCCTAAAGCTTTTTTCACAAATCATTTCATACTGCTATATAACATAACTTACTTGTCTCAAAATCCCTCAGTTGAAAGTAATCCTTACAGTTATTTTTATCAAACTTAAGATTAATTGGTTAAAATACAGTTGAGAACTACATTTAAGATTTGGATATTCTCTAGATAATATTTGTTGTCACCATCAAATTATATAGAAGTAAAAAGAATTATCTTTTACCACTATAGCAATACAAAAAACTGTTAAGAAATTGATCCAATTGAAATCCTTTACAACTAATACCAATTCCTCCAAATAATCTTATACTTACTCAACACTTTAGTTATTAAGTAATAAATAAGGTTCAGCAATCTTTTTAACGATTCTAGAAAAGGAACGAAAATATCTTATACCTAAAAACCCTACTCCCTACTCCCTACTCCCTACTCTGAATTAGGTAAATCTGATGATAAATACAGACTAATCTTCATTCTATATCTCCAGGAAATACAATTGATTCTTCACTAAAAGATTCTCCAATTAGTTTGTGAATTTCTCTTAATTCCTCAAAACTGAATGACTTTATTAACTTTTCTGCTGCCTTTTGAGAATTATGAGGCACTACCACCCATAACTTATCATTCAAATTACCTTCCGGCTGTTGTTCCAACCAATTTTTAACTGCTATTCTTCCTGATTCAGTAATTTGATAAAAGCCTCTACCATTACTTTTTGATTGTTCTAACCATCCTAAATGTTCCCATCGTTTTCGCCACAGTTGAGCTGTACTATGGGCATAATCTAATATCTGTCCAATTTTAGATGCGTTCAAAGGTTGATTCTCCGGGCACGCTTCTACAAGTTTAGAAAATTTATGAAAATAATTTGATGGATTTCCTAAATCTTTGAGCGGGTCTTCTCTTATTTCAACTGTTTTTGTTTCAGTTGATTCGAGTTTTTGAATTAATTTTTCAACCTCGGAAGGTTCACAACCTAATCCATAAGGTGGTTGAGCATGACAGAATTCTTCATAGCTATTAAACGGTTTTCTTTGCTCATCAAGTAATTGTTTATAAGCTACTGGCTGTTTCATTAATTCACGCCATGCTTTTAACTGTTCAGCATTAACAACTACATCTTTTTTTAGCACTGATTGTAGTTTTAATTTTATCGCAAGTGCCCATTGAGGTGTTCCAGGAGTTGTGCTAATTCCTCCTGTTTTTCCTAAAGTTTCATAATCCATTTTTCCCTGCATCGCAAAGGATATTATTTTCAAAGTTTTCTAACATAAATTTTGAGTTTTAGTACCATTTTGTTTTGACTTGGCTACTTGATTTAGATAAGTGTGAGGATAGGAAATTTTTCCTATACTTCCTAGTTATTTTCTGTAATAGTAGGAGCTTGACAAAATGGTATTAGTAGGTATGTTTACCTAACGATAAATCTATTAGCTTCCTTTACCAGCTATTTGTTTATTTTATATTTTAGATTGTAGATTCAGTAAATAAATAAAATTTTTTCTCTTCTACGACCGGTGTATCCCCGGACCATACTTTCCCCTAAAAAATTATTTTTCTTTACTTCTTTTCGTGGGCTAGGTTAACGGTAAAAAGAATCTTTTTTTTTGCCTATTCTATTTGCCAACTCTCAAAACTTAAAATATGGGCCTAACTATAGTTTTTATTTCGCTGTGTAATCAATTCTGCGCCTAATCTCAATGCTGCTTTCATACTTGTAGCATTAGCAATACCCTGACCAGCAATATCAAAAGCTGTACCATGGTCAGGAGAAGTACGAATAAATGGCAAACCAATTGTCGTATTAACTGCTAAATCAAATGCCATTAGTTTGACCGGAATTAACCCCTGGTCATGGTAAAGTGCCAAATAAGCATCGTAAGTCTTTGCTTCTAAACCTAGCCAAGCTTGACCAGGTTTAACCCACATCGTATCTGGTGGTATTGGTCCATCAATTCGTATATCTGCTCGGCGATCGCTTTCTTTCTCCAACCAAGGAATTAACCAATCCTTTTCTTCTATTCCTAATTGCCCATTTTCTCCACTATGAGGATTTAAACCAGCAACAGCAATTTTTGGCTTACAAATGCCAAAATCCTTTTGCAAACTTTCCACCAGTAATTCTAATTTCCAACTCATTAACTCTGGTGTTAAAGCTAGTGGTACTTGACTTAATGGTATATGTGTGGTAGCTAACAGAGAACGAAGTACAAAATTATTGTGGGGTGAATGGGCAACAAATAACATTCCAAACCTTTTTACTCCTGCTTTTTCTGCCAAAAGCTCTGTTTGGCCAGGATATTTATGACCAGCCATCTGCCAGCAAGTTTTGGAAATAGGAGCCGTGACAATGCCTTGAAACTCTCCAGCTAAAGTCATGGCGATCGCCTTTTCCATATAAGAAAAACTAGCTTCCCCGGTAACAGAATTACCTATTCCTGGACGAATATCCTCTAATTTTCCATTAAAATCTATGTCTAAAATTTTCAGATTTTCCCAGTTGACAAATGCCTCAGATAATTGGTTTTCTTTTGAAAGTTCAAACAAACGTTGATAAGTTTGCTGCAAAACAGCACGACTACCAACTACTGTTAGATCGCAACTTTCTGTAATTGTGGGGTCTGCTAAAGCCTTAAGGATAATTTCTGGCCCTATGCCTGCGGGGTCTCCGATTGTCACAGCTAAACGAGGACGCATATTTTTCTATATTGATTTTACTGGTATTTTCAAAGTGTCCTAAAATACAGATACCAATTATTCAGGAGTATTTTAAGAATATGAGTGGTGAGATTTTCAACGCAGCTATTTTGTCTTTTTCTGTAATTCTGATTGGTTTAGCCGGAGGCTTCCTATTACTGAAACTGCAAGGTGGAGAGTAATTAAAAATATAACCAGTTAGTCGGGACTAATTAGTCATACTGAAGCATTTCCTCATTTTTGTTTCAGAGGAAATGCTGACAATATTATTTACTATCTGTCAATAATATGGTAGCGTTTATTAGAAATAAATATATAATTTAACTTGCTTTTTCACAAAAATGTTAAGTTTTGTTAAAAAAAACAAATAAATTTGATAAAGTAATTAAAGAATCTTTAATATAAATTAAAAAAACGTTTATGAAACTATTGATTTTAGGTGCTACAGGAACTTTAGGTCGGCAAATAGTACGTCGTGCATTAGATGAAGGTTATGAAGTACGTTGCTTAGTTAGAAGTTACAGTAGAGGATCATTCTTAAAAGAATGGGGAGCCGAACTGGTAGGGGGAAATCTTTGCAAGCCAAAAACCTTGGCACCAGCATTAGAAGGAATAAGTGCAGTTATAGATGCGTCAACTTCAAGACCAACAGACTCTCTAAGTATTAAACAGGTAGACTGGGAGGGCAAAGTATCACTAATTCAAGCATTAGTAGCTAAAGGTATAGAACGTTTCATCTTCTTTTCCTTTTTAGATGCAGAAAAGTATCCCCAAGTCCCTCTTTTAGAAATTAAAAGATGCACAGAACTTTTTATTGCTGAATCTGGCTTAAAATACACAATATTAAAACCTTGTGGCTTTTTACAAGGATTAATCGGTCAATATGCAATGCCGATTTTAGATAATCAGCCAGTGTGGGTTCCAGGTAAAGGAGCAGCAATTGCATATATGGATACCCAAGATATTGCCAAATTTGCCATCCGCGCTCTTTCAGTTCCCGAAACAGAAAATCAGAGTTTTCCAGTAGTAGGAAATCGTGCTTGGGATGCTAATGAAATTATTCGTTTATGTGAAAGACTTTCGGGCGAAAAAGCCAAAGTTACCCGTACAAATATTAATCTATTGCGTACATTTGGTAAACTTGCGAGATTATTTCAATGGAGTTGGAACGTTGCAGATAGATTAGCTTTTGCAGAAGTATTAGCTAGTGGCCAGCCATTAACAGCTTCAATGGATGATGTTTATCCTGTATTTGGCATCGATCCTCAAGAAATTACTACACTGGAAGCTTATATGCAAGAATACTACAGTCGGATTATGAAAAAGCTGAAAGAAATAGAGTACCAACAAGCCAAATCAGGAAAAACCAGTTCCAAAAATAAACCTTTCTTTTTCTAAAGCTAATATTACCCTGAACCAGATTTTTACGAGTGTCAAAAGTAGGAATTATTTACAACGATGCTAAAGCCGTAGCTTGTCGAATTACTGATGAATTGAAAGACAAGCTGACGGCTGATGGATGGGATGTTCATGTCACCATTGGGGCTAAAGGAATTTTAGGCTATCCCAGCCTAGAACGTCCTTTATGCCATACTGTCATAGATCAGTTAGTTCCCCCTGGCTTTACCGAAGATATGAAATTTGCTATTGTCCTGGGGGGAGATGGCACTGTTTTAGCTGCATTTCGTCAAGTAGCCCCCTCTCAAATCCCACTTCTAACCGTCAATACAGGACACATGGGTTTTTTAACTGAAACTTTTTTGAATCAGTTATACCCCGCCTTAGAACAAGTTCTAGCAGGAAAATATGAAATTGAGGAGCGGACAATGCTAGAAGTCCGACTATTCCGAGATGAAGAGTTATTGTGGGAAGCCATAAGTTTAAATGAAATGGTCTTGCATCGGGAACCCATGACCTCTATGTGCCATTTTGAAATTGAAATTGGTAGGCACGCACCTGTAGATATCGCCGCAGATGGAATTATTATCTCAACTCCCACCGGTTCTACAGCCTATTCTTTATCTGCTGGTGGGCCTGTTGTTACCCCAGGAGTTCCGGTTCTACAGCTTTCACCTATTTGTCCCCATTCTCTAGCGTCCCGGGCTCTTGTATTTGCTGACACGGAGCCTGTTACTGTTTTTCCTGCTGGTCCTAATCGTTTGGTTATGGTTGTAGATGGTAATGGGGGATGTTATGTTTTGCCAGATGATAAAGTACGAGTTAAAAAGTCAGAGTATAATGCTCGTTTTATCCGACTCAAACCTCCAGAGTTCTTCCACATTCTACGAGAAAAATTGGGCTGGGGCTTGCCACATATTGCCAAACCAACTTCCGTCGAATTACCGTAAGGGATTTTGATAGTAATTTGTAACAATTCTCAATGCTAGATTAACTCAAGTATGCTAAAAAGCATGATTATAAATACTATATTTAATCATATTTAATCTAAGTGAGTCCTAGTATGAGTAACCTAACTATCGATCAACAACGTTCTGTTTTATTGATAGAGACAGATGAAATCCTTGCCCAGTATGTGAGTCTAGACTTAAAAGAGTCAGGTTATCACCCAATTATCGCTACCAACTCTACTATTGGTCTTCATCGAGCTATGGAACTTCAGCCTGCTCTGATTGTGATAGATCGGATGTTA
>JASJEE010000335.1 GCA_030064835.1 Microcoleaceae cyanobacterium MO_207.B10
TTTCGTTCTAATTTCTGACTTTTTGTGCAAACCACGAAAATATGCCTTTTCAAGGATTGAAGTTTAGAGCAACCAATATCTAAAAGCTAGTAAAATTGTCACTTTATTCTAGAATGAAATAGCCCTGGTAGGGAGTAGGGAGTAGGGAGTAGGGAGTAGGGAGTAGGGAGTAGGGAGTAGGGGATAATAATTAATAATTTATTCACGATAATTGATTTTATTTTTAATTATCGGAGATATCTAATAGTCATAGTCTAAAATTGATAGTTAATCTCAAAATAGATAAATTTAAGACGATTTTAAATTTAATTATTTACAGACTTTTTCGACTGCTAATAATTTCAGTCATTAATTAATCAAAAAATAAAATCTCAAAAGTTCAATAATTTAGGTATCTATTGAGAATTGAAAAAAGTGACAAATTAGAGCCAAATAACTTACTCCTTTAGAGCATAAATTTCGGCTGGATATTGAAACTTATAACCAATTTTCCAAACCGTCTTTATATACTCAAAATCAGAGCCACATTTTTTAATTTTATTGCGTATCTGACTAATATGTACATCACAAAGCTTCTGCTCTCCAAACCACTCTTCACCCCAGACTTGTTCATACAATTCTGCTCGTTTCCAGGCTTTGTCTGGTTGTTTAGCCATGCAATATAACAAATTGAATTGTAGAGCAGTTAAATCAACTATCTCATCTTTTACTTTTATTTCTCTACCTATAGGATCGATGACTAAATCCCCAAATTTTAGCTTTTCTATTTTTGGCTGCTCAGATAGTTTTGGCCGCCTTAAAACTGCTCTGATCCGAGCTTTTAGTTCTATTAAACTAAAAGGTTTTTTCATATAATCATCTGCAATTTCAAGTGCTCTTTTTATAGATTCTGTATCAGTTAAGCTTGTTAGCATTAGGACAAAAACATCTCTATGACTTTGCATTTCCCTACACAAATGAAAGCCATTAGTGTCTGGCAAATTAATATCTAGGACAACTAAATCAGGCTGAAACTTTCCAAACAAAGCTAAAGCTCTCTCACCATTTTCAGCAGACTTTACTTGATAATTTTGCTGGCTTAAAAAACGATGAACTAAATTTCTGATTGCTGGGTCATCATCCACGACAAGAATTTTGGCAGAGGCCATCGGAAAACTCTCCTCATATCTGCATAATTATTATTACCAGTTTAACTGTTACGACAATTCTTGCAAACTTACCGAACGATTTTTTAAACTTAAAATCCTGGAGACTTGGTGACTGAGTTTCAGCCATCAAACCCCCAGGATTTTAAACAAATTATTAAAAGTAATAGTCTCTTGTGAGACAGCAATATTAACTAATCAGTCATTATCTATTCAGCAGCGGTAGCTAACTCTGTACTTCCAGCACTACGCTTTCTAGTCAAAGTATTAAATAGTATAATACCGATCGCCTTAATCAAATTACCTTCTAAATCATTGAATACTTTCATATTCATGCCAAAAGCAGCATTTGCTTCATCAACCATTCTATCTGCTGTGGCCTGATCGATAGGTAAATCATTCATCGCCTGACGATACTTATTCTTGAATGCTTTCTCATCAGAAATTTCTGGGAATTCATAGAAAGCAGTACCTTCGCCATCAGTTAGATTCATGCCTCTCTGAGCAATTTTCTTGAGAATTTGACCGCCAGACAAATCTCCCAAGTAGCGAGTATAGGAGTGAGCCACTAATAATTCTGGTTCTTTTTCTGAGATTTCTCTAATTCTATTTACATAAGCTTCACCTGCAGTAGAGGGAGCTACTTGCTCGCGCCAACCAGCACCATAATAAAACTGTAGGTCTTTTTCTAGGCTCTGCTTACGATTTAGCTCTGGAAAGTAAATCTTGGAAACGATGGGATGTTCCCGATGGCGTTGCATCTCTTCTTCCATTGCCGAATAAACAAAGTAAAGATTCTGAACTAATTTCCGGTAGGAAGTTTTTTCTACAACACCTTTTAAAAAACACTTGACAAAGCCTACATTTTCTGCATTTGTATGAGCTTTTTTGGTTCCCTCACGCAATTGAGTTGCTAGGTTTACACTCATGCTAAATTTTCCTTACCAATACTAAACTATAAAATCGGCTGTATCAATTTCTACAGAACACTGAGAAATTAGTTGCCTATTTGCATAGCTTAAAATGAATTGATGAGTATTTCCGTTAAGAATAATTAAGACATCGCTGTTAACTAAACTTTAAATTATAACTCAAACTTTTATACATTTAATTTGCATTTCTCTGAATCACGCATCTACCTAGAAGAAGATGATTTTAACTCTAAACTTTTGTATTAAAGAGTTTTACTTTAATGATAAAAATTAGAAATCTAGACAAAAAAATTAATTTTGAATTTTGAATTTCAAACAATTAAATTTTGCGATCGCCAATAAAATTCAAGTAGCACTTCCTGACAAAATGCTCCGCTTGGCAGAACTTCAGCAAGCCTCTTGCAGAGGAATAGCTAGTTAAACCAATAGATAAATCATCTCACATAATTCGCACATCATTATGGAATTACGCGGTATTTGGCTGACAAATGTTGATAGTAAACTCTTCCATTCCAGAGATAACATTGCCGAAGCAATGAATTTTCTGGCCGAAACGGGATTTAACGTTGTATTTCCCGTGGTTTGGAATAAAGCATATACACTCTATCCCAGTCAACTGATGCAGACCACTTTCGGCAGAAAAATAGACCCCCTATACAAAGGTCGCGACCCACTTGCAGAAACGATCGCAGAAGCAAGGCGAGTTGGCCTCAAAATTATTCCCTGGTTTGAATACGGGTTTGTCAGCTCTTACAAACAAAATGGAGGTTTGCTCCTAGCAAAAAAACCAGAATGGGCAGCTCGTGACTCTCAGGGAAATTTATTGGTGAAAAATGGTTTTGAGTGGATGAATGCTTTGGATGAACAAGTGCAGAATTTTCTCATAGATTTAGTATTGGAAGTAGTGAAAAATTATGACATTGATGGCATCCAAGGAGATGACAGAATGCCAGCATTTCCTGTAGAAGGTGGGTATGATGTCAAAACTATAGCGCGTTATCATCAGCAGTTTTCTTCTCTCCCACCGCGAAATCATCAACATCAAAAATGGTTGCAGTGGCGGGCGGATATTCTCACAGATTTTTTAAGTCGGTTATATCGGGAAGTGAAAGCCATCAAACCTAATATTTTAGTATCAATGGCTCCGAGTGTTTACAAATGGAGTTTGAATGAATATTTGCAAGACTATCCTACTTGGGTGCATCGGGAAATAGTTGATATTATCCATCCTCAGCTTTATCGTCGTGACTTTGGTAGTTATAAAACTCTTGTACAACAGTTAGTAAAACAGCAGTTTACTTGTAGTCAGTTAAACAAATTGTTTCCAGGTATTTTAATTAAAATTGGCTCTTATCGAATAAGTATAGATTATCTTTTGGAGGCGATCGCCTATAACCGCTCTGTGGGAATTAACGGTGAAGTGCTATTTTTCTATGAAGGTTTGCGAGAGAATGATAATGCTTTGGGCAAAGCATTGCGAAAGGGACCTTATGCTAATTCTGCCAATATTAATCCGCTTAATTAATACCTATTTCATGTCCCAAACTTTGCTTCGACTACTATATACTGGAGATATAACAATTCCCATACTGATGAAGTAGACTCATTAGTTGTTTTAGGTGGTAGGTGGTAGGTTGTAGGTGAACATTATTTGTTTCGCGTAGCAATTCCGTGTGCTGGGTTTGGTATGCTCATTCCTTGGTTTTAGGGAACACCGCATCTGGGAATACAATAGAAATCAAGATAGCTTTACCTCATTAGTCTGGGAAACGCTATAGTCATACTCAACAATTAATAAACAGTTCTTGTACTGACTATCTTCACTTAATACATACTTTCGATCTTAAACCCTTACTCTCTTGCCATATTTTAATCCTTCCTTTCTCCTGACTTATGACTTCTGACCCCCGCGGAGGCGGGGACAAGCTTCAAACTTCTGACTTAGCCGATCATACGATAATTAATTATTCGGATTCTAGATAAGACAGTCCTCGGTGCCTCTTGTTGCTTAAATTTTCCCTGATTTTTTGGTGCATCTTCAAATATATATCCTGTCTGCTAGCAAAATGCTTGTTTATTGGATAGAACCCATTTGCTATCTTTTCCGTGATGTCAGTTTTTTTCGAGGAGTCAGAATGTGAAGAGAAGGAATATAGGAAAAAGCGGATGCGACCCCGCGCCCTTCGAGTATCTCTTCTAGAGACGCTGTGCAAACGGCAGTTGAGTGACTGTCGGGAAACGCGCACCAAGCAGGTGGAAAAATACAGACCAAATATCCATCCTACATTTCCCACATGAGGATAGGGAAAGGGGGAGACACACCAGACACGAAGAGAAGATATATTAGGGTGTCACTGACAGGCCGCGTCCCCGCGTCACAGTGTCAAATCTTATACACTCTCCTCTCTCTTTTTAAATAAATCTCAAATGGGTTCTATATAGTGAGTGTTCGCGTCAGCGTTGCGGACCATTATCGCTCTCAATGTACTAGCCATTCTATAGGCTAACATTTTTGAATCAAAAATCAAAATCAAAAATCAAAAATATATACAAATTGCCAAAACAGGGATTCACAAAAATCTATTTATATACTATACTTAGAGTTTTGGCACATAAATAATTTCCTCTGAAACCCCACCCTAAACACAAAATAGTTGAGGGCCTTCGCACCGGAGGAGTATAGAATATTTTGGCAACAGTATAATTGCCTATACGATCTCCCTACCCACGAGAGAGTAGATGTGGTCATGTCCAAGATATGCCATTAAATGTCAGGACTTGTGACGTTTTATATCGGTTTTATGAAGCAGTTATACCTCAACCCTATTAATTTACCAATAGGGATCGACGAAGATCAATATTTCTCTTTGTGAGTAAATCAGCGAAAAGAAAATAGAGGGCCGAGCTATCAGGATTTTCCCTAATAGCAGAAGCAACTCTTCAGGTAATAACTAGGTCAGTGGAGAGAACTTAAATAATTTTTTTCTGCTCTCTATTATGAGCAGAATACTGCCAAATATTTTTGTAATATTCTGGAGGATATTTCCTCCAGCAAAGCTAATAAACCAAACTAAACTAAACCAAACTAAACCAAAATCAAACACAAACAAAAAAAGGAGGTTAAACCATGAAAATCAAAACTAAACTACACACGGATGCTGTCAAAGAAGCTTTGCTTTCTCTATCAGATATAGAATTGTATAATACTATTGATAGTTGGCTAGACCGGATTATTGAACAATCAGGAGAAACAGAATTATTAGATGAAATGAAGTTTGCTTTAGGTTATGAATTAGAATCAGGGGAAAGTTTTCAATCTTATCGGAATTGGGATGAATTAATCTATGCTGAACCTGATTGTGAAGATGTATATTTGATTGCGCCATCACCTTTGAAATTACGCAGACATATAGATAGAATGGATTCAAATTCTGTTTATCACAATCTAATTTACGTTGCAGGTAAAGCATTGGGGAAGGAAATTGGTTGGCCTCCAAATGCTTTTTGTGATGGCTATAAATTTATGGAAAATTTAGTAACTAAAATCAGAAATAATCAACCTAGTAAAGAGCAAAATAATTGTGCAGAAAGTTTCCGTGTAATGACTCCTAACCTCTATAATGAACAGTTTTTTCAAGTTTCCGAACATTGGCGAACTTATAGTGGAGGCAAAGTAACCGAATTTGTAGTTTTAACTTCTAATTAGTAGTTAAAGCCGGAAAAAGGTTTGACTTATTTTCAAGAGAGAAGGAAAAAAAAGCTAATTTATAAAAGGTTGTAGGCTGATAGATTTTTCAGACTATTTATTATTAATTTTATCTACATCTAAAAGCCAAAACTTAACACCTTGAAAGTCAAAGATTTATAAGTTGGCTATTTTTGTAATGACTTGATTCTGGAAAACTTTTTCCTCTTTTGATTTATTAGTCAGGAGTGGGTTAAATTTTTAAGTATGGAAAACTTCGGTTATTATCAACTTTCCCGAATATTTAACCCAATTTTTCTGACTATCAATCAACTATCAAATAAGTCAAATAAATTTTTAACCTCAACAAAACAATTAACAATTAACAATTAATAATTAACAATTACCTATTTATTGAAAATAAGAGGATTTACTAAAAGGAAAATTTTTTCTTATTTCCCCTGAAAACGAGAGGCTTTATAAACATCTTTTTTAACATAAAACTTAGACATTAGAGAGAAGTTATGTAATTGCCCTTAACTGGATATTTCGGGAGAGTCAACGTATTTAGTTTTAGACTAGAATTGTTGGGTAAAAAATTTCCAAACACGAGGAAGAACCTGAAACACTTACCGAATAATTAATAATTAAATAATTAATATCTTTCATACGCCTTGAGAGCTGATGGCTGACCGCTGTTTGTCGAGTATTCCGTCAGGAACCGCTGAGGTACTATTTCACACAAAATTAGCAAATTTTGACTAAATATATTTTGAAATAAAACGGTATTATACAATTTTGAAAAAGAATGTTATGCTTGATCAAACTTCAAGTATTAACCAATTAATAAATTTTTTCCACTTTATCCCTTTTCTAATCGGCTTTTTTCTTTGTTTTTTCTATTATTTCACTACACCCAACACCCCACACCCAACACCCAAGATTGATAATATTTGTAGCAAACATTTATCAATTTGGGATTAAAAGTCAGATATTAAAAGTCAAATAAAATAGAAAATATGGAACGACATCTACAAATACTAAAATTATTTTGGGGCGCAGCTATAGCAGCCGAACTAGAATACCGTTTTAACTTTATTATCGCAGCCATTAGTAGTTTAGGAAATTTAGCAGGCAGCTTATTTGGATTATTTTTGTTTTATAGAACTGGTTATAAATTTCAAGGTTGGAATTGGGAAGAAGCCTTAATAGTTTTAGCAATTTTTACAATTTTGCAAGGTCTTTCAGGAATTTTTTTGATTCCCAATTTGAACCGAATAGTACAACAAGTCCAAGACGGAACCCTAGATTTTGTCTTACTAAAACCTATTAGTAGTCAATTTTGGCTTTCTAGCCGTACAGTATCTCCTTGGGGACTATCAGACGTAATTTCGGGTTGTTTTTTATTAGGATATGCAGGTAGTAAATTAGGGTTAGGAATTCATAATTATTCGTTAAGTTTACTACCATTTATTTGTGGAGTAATCAGTCTTTATAGTATCTGGTTTATGTTGGGGTCAACTAGCATTTGGTTTGTCAAAATTTACAATGTGACAGAAGTCCTCAGACGTTTATTAGAAGCAGGTCGATATCCAATGGTGGCTTATCCCACTGCTTATCGTTTCTTTTTTACTTTTCTCGTACCAGTGGCATTCTTGACAACAGTTCCCGCCCAAACAATGCTAGATAGACTTGGAGGTGGTTGGGTATTGGGTTCTATGTTTTTAGCAGGTGGGTTATTTTTTGCTTCTACTAGATTTTGGCGACTGGCTTTGCGGTATTATACTAGTGCTTCTAGTTAAAGAAAAGAAAAAGAATACTAAAAAAAGCCAAGCTCTAAATTTATGCTGAAAAATAGCTTTTCTAATTGATTTTAGACCCTATGTCTATCATTTTCCTTTTTTTTCTTTATTCCTGATAGCAAATTCACGCTAAAGATTGTTACAGTAAAATTCTCTGGGCTTCGGAGCAGAATATTTATACTGCTTCTATTAATACCTACTGGACCGACAAAGCTAAAACTGTGCAGCTTTTTTTGTGTAACTGACACCGCATCCCCCCATCTCCCCATCTCCCCACCTCCCCATCTCCCCATTTTCCAATGCACCATTTAAGGTGTGTGACTCCACTAGATTTCATCCACTATTTTAGCTGTGGAGCCTTCTGAAAACCTATTTTTGACTATCTATATTTTAGCGTTGGCGGAGCCTAGCGGCAGCTATATCGCTCTTTCTAGAGATTAGTAACTTTTGGCGAGCTATTCTAATGCACCATTTTAGCTGTGTCAGTCCACTACCACCCACCACCTATCACCTAAAACCAAACAATATAGCTTTTCTCAAACTCGTGAGGTACAGTTATCTTTTTATTCCCTGTTCCATGAACTACCCCGCCGTGTAGACGGGCGGGGTTTCTGAAACCTCACCCAATGTTTCTACACTTTGAGATTTTGAGCGCTTCATCTGCCCCAGTTGCCTCATCGAGCCTGTATGTTTACGGGTCGAATCAGTAGAGCTTGAGCATCGACGATTAACGAGGCCAGTTCCTAGCCCCGGTTGCCGATCTGCAGCAACATTCCACATCACCATGACCGATCCTTGGTCTCTGGGTATCTCAAAACCACAATCATCACAAACATGGTAACGATTACTCAACTGTGCCCATTCTTTATGAACTGTTCCACAG
>JASJEE010000320.1 GCA_030064835.1 Microcoleaceae cyanobacterium MO_207.B10
GCCACTATAGTTAGGACATCGGGTAATTATGATGATTTATGACGCGAGCAAGATGCTCGCACTAATTGTCCTAACCGCCTTGGCGGTTGCTATATCTACTGGCGTTGATACTCTTTCGAGTCGAGTTGATAAGCTGTCTACCGATGTAGAAGGTTTCAATTATCGCTTTGAAAACTACCAAAAAGCAACTCAGTGGGTGGTGCAACTTGCTTTTACTCTTATTGCTAGCGCTACTATTACGGTAATTGTAACTTCTGTTTTGAAATCATAAGCAAGGAGCGATCGTGACTTTTCAGTTATCAATAGCTAGACACACATTCGGGCACGGATAAAGGGATTAATTATTTCCATCATCCGTGTATCTGTGGCAAAATCCGTGTCTAGCTTTTTTTGAAGTTAATTCAGTAATGTCTGCTATAATGTTAGTATCCGATCAATATAAAAAGTTAGAAATATGACCCAAACAACACGCAGAAAAGTACCCAGAGGTACCCCAATATATGGCGATCGCCCCCCTCTTTCCCCAGAAGAAATAGCCAGACGCAAAGCAGAAAAAGAAGCTTTTGGCCGTCGGTGTCGGGAAATTTTTTGGCGAGTTTATCCAGACTTGGTGAAAGAACATTACGACTGGTATATTCATATCGAACCGGATAGTGGAGATTATTTTATTGATGCCGATGAAAATGTCAGTTTTCAAAAGGCTCGCGAACAGCATCCTACCTCCGATCTTATGGCAATGCGTTTGAATGAAACGGGGACTTGCGGTAGGATATGATTCCAGGATTTTTTGGTAGCAAAGGAGAACTGTTTTTTGAAATGGAGTTAGTAGCCGCCGATGGTTCCATAATAACAGTTAATGTATTGTTAGATACTGGCTTTACTGACTTCTTGGCAATGGATATTCAAGATGCAGAAAGTTTGGGATGGCGGTATCTAAAAAAACAAGAAATGAAAACAGCTAGAGGGGAATCTCTGTTTGATATTTATGAGGGGACAGCAATTTTTGAGGGTCAAGAAATGCAGGTTCCTGTTGTTGTTGGTGATGGCATACCAGAGATTTTAATCGGTTTGTCTTGGCTGGAAAATCGGCGCTTGGTAGTGGATAGAAAAGCTGGTATTCTTACTTTGGAGAGTATCTAGTATCGGCGAATGCTTAACTATTGTCCAATAAATGAATAAAATATCAATCTCGGAAAAATCAGCAATATAGCTCCTTTCTCTGACTAAAATAGCGATCGCTTCAAAGAAAAATTGACATAAGGTCTGACAGTTTGCCAAGATGTAGTTATTTAAGGAAATAGTTATGACTATAACGCCTAACACTGAACCAACCCTGACAGATGTTATTAATAAGTTAGACAGTTTATCGACTGGCGTTGATACTCTTTCGACTCGTGTTGATAAGCTGTCTACCGATGTAGAAGGTTTCAATTATCGCTTTGAAAACTACCAAAAAGCAACTCAGTGGGTGGTGCAACTTGCTTTGACTCTAATTGCTAGTGCTACTATTACGGTAATTGTAACTTCTGTTCTGAAATCATAAGCAAGGAGATTTTCCGTTGTCAATTTGTGACAAAATCTGCAAACTCCTTTCATCTGATAACTCCTGTTGACGATTTTCCCTGGCAACTTGCTGCAAAAATATGAGATAATTCTGCAAAACAGTCTGACTATTGGGATGTTCTTGTCCTAGTTGGGAAAACAAAATAGCTAAAGCTTGCAGATACAAAGGTTCTGCTGCCTCGTATCTGCCTTGAGAATAATATAATAAAGCCAGGTTGTTGAAGTATCTGGCAAGCTCTGGATGATTTTCTGGTAGGGAAATTTTGTGGATTTCTATGGCTTGTTGGTACAAAGGTTCGGCTTCGGAGTATCTGCCTTGAGATTCATATAAATTTGCTAGGTTGCCGAGGTGGGCGGCACGTTCGGGATGATTTTCGGGTAGGGAAATTTTGTCGATTTCTATGGCTTGTTGGTACAAAGGTTCGGCTTCCGAGTATCTCCCTTGAGATTTATATAATGCTGCTAGGTTGTTGAGGTCTCTGGCAAGGGATGGATGATTTTCTGGTAGGGAAATTTTGTCGATTTCTATGGCTTGTTGGTACAAAGGTTCGGCTTCCGAATATCTGCCTTGATATTCATACAATCCTCCTAAGTTGTTGAGACTGATAGCAAGATATGGATGATTTTCGGGTAGGGCAATTTTGACGATTTCTATAGCTTGTTGGTACAAAGGTTCGGCTTCGGAGTATCTCCCTTGAGAACGATATAAATTTGCTAGGTTGTTAAGACTGATGGCAAGGGATGGATGATTTTCTGGTAGGGCAATTTTGTCGATTTCTATGGCTTGTTGGTACAATGGTTCGGCTTCCGAATATCTGCCTTGATATTCATATAATCCTGCCAAGTTGTTGAGTTGGGTGGCAAGGGATGGATGATTTTCTGGTAGGGCAATTTTGACGATTTCTATAGCTTTTTGGTACAAAGGTTCGGCTTCCGAATATCTGCCTTGAGATTTATATAATTCTGCCAAGTTGTTGAGGTGGGTGGCAAGCTCTGGATGATTTTCGGGTAGGGAAATTTTGTCGATTTCTATGGCTTGTTGATACAATGGTTCGGCTTCGGAGTATCTGCCTTGAGAAGAATATAATAGTGCTAGGTAGGTATAGGCAGTCGCCACATCAGAATTATTTTTATCTAGCTGTTTTTCTGCTATTTCTCTACCCTTCTCCAACCAAGGTTGTGCCTGGGGATAAAATCCTTGATATTGATAGAATGAACCTAACTTAGTAAAAGGAACAATTAAATCATCATCACTCAAATACTCAGTCAAATTTTCTGCCACTTCCATAATATGGGGAATATCAACCTCAAATTTATGAACTTGCTCCCGTGTAATTTCATAGGGAATTTCCCGCGCTACCTCTACTATTGCCACAACAAAACCACGTTTCAACTCATCCACCTCTGGATATTCTCTCAATTTTATCTGCAAAAATTCCCGCACCAAAGGATGCAAACTATAAACCCCAGACTCAACTTCCTTCAATAAATGCAGATTTAGCAAATCCCCAATCGCAATTTCCCACACTTCCAACTCCTCATCATCCTCTATCCCATCCAACGACAAACCAATAGGTGCCAAAGCAAACAACCCCAACCTCAAACCTATTTCTTGAGTATTCTCATCCAACCTATCCCAACTCAAAGCGATAGCCTCCGCCACACCATGAGAATAATTAATCAACTTATTATCTGACATCGCATCGTGTTCCAGACTTTTTCGCTGTAAACGCTGGAGCATTTTTGTCAAAGCCAAATTATCTATATTCAAAGACTCCCAATACTCATCCAAATACCGCCCCACCAATTCGATCGCCAGAGGCAAATAACCCAACCATTTCAACAACTCCCTTGCCTTCCAAGGTTCCTGCAAAACCCTTTCTTTACCCAATATAGACTTTAATAACTCCATCGCTGCCAAAGGTTTCAACACATCCAGAGGCAACTCCCGAAACGCCTTGCCAAAACTTTTACGAGTTGTCAGCAGTACCCGAAACCGAGAGTCTGGAGGTAAAAAAGGCTTAACCTGAGTTTTGTAGTCAGTCACATCATTATAAATAAGTAACGCCTCACCCCCAGACCAATTTTGCCAACAGTAGCGCAACCTTCCCAGTAAATCTTCCTCCTCCGGTAGAATAAGTCCGAGATTATTCTGAGCAAACCTGAGTATCTGAATACCCACATTCTCCGCAGGTACTTCCAACCAACAGATACCACCAGGGTAAGCAGACTTATTAGCAAGAGCGTATCGACGGGAAAGTTCCGTTTTACCCACACCCCCCATTCCCGAAACAGAAGCAACAGCAACCCGTTGATTATTTTTCAGCAATTCGTGGAGTTGTGCAAGTTCGTTTTCCCTACCCACAAAAACCTTATTGTCTAACCATTCCTCCCCAGGAATATTGTATTTTTGAGTTTGAATAGTTGCATCAGACTTAGTTTCTTTTTCACCACTAGATTTTGATTTACGTTTCTCCCACTCTTGCTCTAAAAATTCTAAATTTCTTTCTTTATCTGTACTCCACAACTTCAACACAAACTTCCATTCTTGTGAACCCTGGGTTTTTTCCCGTTTATCATCCAAAATCTGTAAAAATTCTGCCAGTTCCGTCAGCACTGCTTTAATTTTGTCTTTTTGTCTATTCATTTCTTTAGTTCGCTGTTCTTTAGTTTGCTGTCTTTGTTTCTCCATTTCTTGAATTTGCTCTTTAGTCAACTTTTGACTTTTATATTTGTATTTGTTGGTCAGATTTACTAAATGTCTCAGTTCAGTTTTGACAAATAGATCGGCATTTTTACCCTGCCAATATGCTTCTATTTCGACACCAGATAAATCTGTTAATTCCCCGTTAACAAATGCTAATAAAGCCTCCAATAAAAGCTTGGCCCTTTCTTTGATTGTTTCTCCTGTAGATCTGTTCGGCATATTCGCAACTTCCTCAAAATCAGAAAGAAACTTCGGGGAATCCCCAAACTTTTTATTCCCCGAAGTTAGGTTTTGTCAATTATAGCAAGACTTTCAGAATTTTCTCAAAACTGTTGCTTCGGGGTATATACCCTAAGTTTTAATTGACTCATTAAATTCAAACAGACAAAAAGTCATTGTTTTTAGGAGGTCAAAATGTCTCAACAAATCACAACAAAAGAAGACTTAATTTCTCAAATCAAGGCAGCCGAATATCTAAATCCCAAGGCATTAGTTAGTTTTGGCATAACCAACGAAAAAGCAGCAGAAATGGTAGGCATATCTATCCGCCAATTTTATCGCTATGAACATACACAACCACCATTATCAGTGAGAAAATTAGGAGCAATATTAGCCCATCAATTAATTAGTGAAGGAAAAGAAATTCAGCAAAATTTGTTTTACATAATGGAAAGACATTTAAAATCAGAACAGTAGTGAATTTAGTTGATTTTCTGGGTAAAGATATCTCCCTTACTTTCCCAGAAATAGGGTCAGGGGGTTAGGTCTTTATTTTACATTAAAATAGAGAAATAAATATTTGTTCATCCATGAAATAAATCCTGGTTTTCTCCATTTAACTTTATTAATACCAAAGAAGAAAAAAAAGACAATGCCAATATGGCATGGGAAGACCAAAGAATCAGCATTAATATAAAAACATGAGGGAAAGAAAACCTCTAATTTCCGTCAAAAAAAGTTGGGGATATTATGCCACCAGAAATGATATTTGACCGCGAAATTTTCTATCATCCAAGTCATATTCACAACCATAATTTTGACAATTATAGTCTTTCTTGTGGTGTTGATGAAATATACAGTGATGATAACGACTTAATTCCAGAGGTAGATAATTTTTTTGGAGATTAATCTTAATAGATGAAAAATCGACAAAATTTATTACCTCTTAACCTAATTAATACCAGTCTCATCTCATAAATTGAGACAGGTATCCTGAAAAAATAATCGTTCAATTTGTTGAGGAAAAACAATGAATTTCTTTACTACTTTATTAAATGCTGCCGCTACCTCTTTAGTAGGAGGTTTAGTCTCAGACGAATTTGGTCGAGATGCTGGTCGTCTAGCCAGCAAAGCGACTGGTTTTCTTCTTCGTGAAGTAGAGACTGATATTAGTGACGATACTTACGACTTTGATTTAGATTTAGACTTGGATTAATTCTAGTTAACTACAGAATTAACTGAGTAATTTAGGGGCAGGAAAATCAGATATTAATCCAGATAAATTATTCCCCTGCCCCACTAATTTTGATGTAGCGATCGCGACACCAGACTATAAATCTATTGCTCAAAAAACATTGAGCATAAATTCTACAATTTTCAACTTTTAAAACTCCTGTAGGGAGGTTCCATGGAATCTCCCTACAAAACACTATAACTTCTACAATTAATCAATCGAATTTCAAGTTATAATGCTGTATTTTATAGACTGTATTTTATAGTAGGTTGGGTAGTATTATCGGTTTTTCCTTTCTTTGGGAATGTTGCGCAAATGGAATCCTCCACAACATTTTTGCCGAGCAAAACCCAACCTACAAAATTTAATTTTTTTAGTTATCTATATTTGAACAAACACTAGCAACTAACTGACAGTTACTCCCACAAGCTACCATAGCTTTATTTCCTGCTGCACTGCGACTATTAGAATCAACACCAGTAGTGACAAAGCTAAAATCATTTCGTTTTCTAGCTAAAGCAGCACATTGGTTTTCTACTAAAACTTCCACTGTACAACCTTGACTATTGCAACTAGATATTGCTCCGTTTCTAGCACCACTAGCAGAATAATGTTTCCAAGAATAGCCCGAATAACCCGTTGAACGAGAATAAGCGATTGCTGCATAATCTGCTAAAGCTGGCATTGATGCCATAATTGTTATGGGAAAAGCAATGAGGGTTGCTATTCCAAATAATCTTGATTTTTTCATTGTCAAAACCTCTAAATTTCTTCTATATGTTGACCTGTTATCTTTATCTAATAATTATTGGTGTTGTAAAATGCCTAAGTGTCACTAGATATTGATTGACAAATTAATATCAATTATGGTAATAACTTTACTTAGTAAAATTTGAGATTATCTAACTATGACATCCTTAACTTCTGAGCAATATAAACAGAAAATGCAGCGCCGAAAAGAAGTACAAGAACAACGAGTTTCTCAAGCTGCTCAGGAAAAAGGTTTAATTATTGTGAATACTGGCAATGGTAAGGGCAAAACTACGGCTGCTTTGGGTATGGTGATGCGGTCTCTAGGTCATGGTTATCGGGTGGCAATTATCCAGTTTATTAAGGGTGCTTGGGAACCTGCGGAAAAGGCCGTTTTTACTAAGTGGGGCGAACAAATATCTTTTCATGCTTTGGGTGAGGGGTTTACTTGGGAGACTCAAGACCGCGATCGCGATATTCAAAAAGTTTATGAAGCTTGGAATTTGGCTTTGAGTTTTATCCGCAACCCAGAGTTTAAATTAGTATTACTTGATGAAGTTAATGTTAGTTTGAAATTGGGTTATTTAAAGTTAGAAGATTTGTTAGCTGGGTTAGAAGAAAAACCAGCAGATTCTCATGTTATTCTCACAGGTAGAGGTGCCCCTCCAGAATTAATTGAAAGGGCAGATTTAGTAACAGAAATGAAGATGATTAAGCATCCTTTTAGAGAGCAAGGTGTGAAGGCGCAACCTGGTATTGAGTATTAGTCATTTCAATAGTTAAGGGCTGATTTTTACTTTTAATTAAAGTAAAAATTAAGTCTTTGTTTCCTCCTTTTTTGATCAGCATCTTCTTTTCATTTCTTGCCATTTATAATTTCTGACTTCTGTGGCGAAGTCTCTTGTTGATAGAATCACCTAGCTAAATTTTGATGGTTATTTTCGCAAGTATTTAGTATCCGGTTATCATTGTCGCTAACTTGATTGAGCCGATAGTATTGCTGTAAATTTACTGTATAGGGAGAAGCAGTATTATCATAACTATCTATAACTTTTACATCTAAACGATTTGGCTGATGAATCCCATAAAAACAATAATAAGCTGAATGGGGGAGATATAAAGCCCCTATTACTCTACCATTTTGCACCTTAAATACAAAATATTCATTTTGAATTTGATTGGGTTTATGAGACTGACCAAAAAGGTAAATTCCATCTGTTAGCAGGATATTTTCATTATCTGTTTTTGGCAAAAGTTTTTGCCTTTCAACCACTAAGTTAACAGAATCAGGTTTCTTTGGTGTTACTGGCCCACCGATGACACGATCAGTCAATATCAAGTAGGTTGCGATCGCCACTAACCTAAAAATCACAAATATTTATTCTATATTTTCTACATAATTATCATATCTATAGTAATGTCTAGAGGTCTATTTTTTTAAGAATTTTTGTGACTTTCTGAAATGACCCAAAATTTATTTGATCAAACCAAGGCAATATAGTTATGGCAAAAAATTTACATACAGCAGTTTCGGCGGGTTATAAGCTACAAATATTAGCGATCAAATTTCTATACTGTGGGGGCTACCATAGCTGTACTTGACTGAGATGAAACCTGCTGTATTTTTGATTGAGATGAGACAATGTTTAAAAATCAGTCCTGAAATAATCTTTTTCCTACTTTATATAGAATCCGGTTCAACGAGTGTATGTTCATAATTTGATAATTACTTCAAGCCTTCAATCTCTCCATCTCCCCATCTCTCCCAACAACTCTAATAAGTATTCAACCGGATTTGATATTATACCAAATTGATAAATGTTTGCTACAAATATTATCAATCTTGGGTTTTGGGTGTGGGGTTTTGGGTGTGGTGAAATCATCGGAAAAACAAAGAAAAAGGCTGGTTATCAAAGGGATAAAGTCGAAAAACTTGATTAATTAGTTAATA
>JASJEE010000321.1 GCA_030064835.1 Microcoleaceae cyanobacterium MO_207.B10
GTGAGAATTTTACTAGCTTTTAGAGATTGGTGGATAGAACCTTTAATCCTTGAAAAGGCAGATTTTCGTTAATACACAAAAAGTCATAAATTAGAACGAAATAGCCCTGATATTTAACAGCTAAATTGTCTTTTTTATAAACAACTATATTTGTTTATAAAAAAGACAATAAACCTAGATTGAATAATAAAAAAATAAGTAGAGATTATGCATTATAAAAAAATGATTGAATGGTGTTTAATATCTGGAATATTTATCAATTATGTGATGGGTGATTTGAGCAAAGCATTGACAATTGAAGATGATGTAAAAACTTCAAAAACTGAAAAATCAACAGAAACATTCTCATCAAATAATCAAAAATATACTAAAATAGCTCAGATAAATAGAAGCTCAGATCAAGTACCCTATACTCTAGGAGCAGGCGATCGCATACAAGTAGAATTTTTTAATGTACCAGAATATAACAAAGAATATCAAGTTCTAGTAGATGGTTCTATTAACTTATTATTAGTTGGTCAAGTCCAAGCTCAAAACTTAACTATAAACCAATTAACAGACCTAATAACAAAAGAATATTCCCGCTTAGTTACAGAACCAATTGTTACAGTTACTTTAGCAGGAATTAGACCCCTCAATATAGCCGTAGCAGGAGAAATAAGTCGTCCTGGAGTCTACACAATGACCCCACCAAGCAGCACAGGAGGGATACAATTTCCTAACCTCATAGATGCCTTAGAATTGGCCAAGGGGGTAACGGCTGCTGCCGATATCCGAAATGTCCAGATTCGTCGTCCTCGCCCACAAAGACCAGAGGAGATAATTAATATTAACCTTTGGGAATTTTTACAGACAGGTAGGTTGCCCCAAGATATTACACTGCGAGATGGAGACCAAATATTTATTCCTACAGCCGAAACCTTCGACTCACAAGAAGTTCGTCAAAGAGCCAAAGCTAATTTTTCGGCTGATATAACCCAACCTATTACAGTTGTAATTATAGGAGAGGTAAACCGTCCTGGTCCATATACAGTATTTGCTGCTGATGTCCAAGCAACTGGTCGATCAGAGGAACTTGGTTCGGTAACAGTTGGTTCGGGAGAAACTACATTGGTAGGATTACCCACTGTCACCAGAGCAATTAAAATAGCAGGTGGTATCACTTCTGAAGCAAATATTCGGGAAATTCAGATTCGTCGAGTTGTCAGAACCGGGCAAGAAAAAATAATGACTGTAAATCTCTGGAGATTATTACAAACAGGTAATATAAATGAAGATGTATTGTTACAGGAAGGAGATAGTATAATTATCCCAAAAGCAGAAAAAATAGATTTAAGTGAAGCACCAGAAATTGCTGCAGCTAGTTTTTCTCCAAACACAATTACAGTTAATGTTGTAGGGGAAGTAGTGAGACCGGGTATTGTGACAGTGCCACTCAATACTTCTCTCAATGAAGCTTTATTAACAGCAGGAAGTTTTAACCGACAAAGAGCAAAAAAAGCCACGGTAGAATTAATTCGAGCAAATCAAAATGGTACTGTCACTCGCAGAACTCTTGAGGTAGATTTATCTCAAAGTTTGAATCAGGAAAATAACCCACCTTTGCAAAACAATGATGTAATTATAGTAGACCGGAATGGAATTACAAAAATAGCAGAAACTTTTAGTGTAGCATTTCAGCCAGTGTCGAGTGTGGTACAGTTAATTGGTTTGATAAATTCATTAATTCCCAATGATAATAATAATAATTAAATATACAATTTATTTGTGGTTTGTGAAAATAGTTGATTTAATAAAAATAATAATGTAAAAAAGGGAGTAAAATGTGGATAAAATAGGAGTAGTAGTAATAGGAAGAAATGAGGGCGATCGCCTGATTCGGAGTTTAGAATCAATAGTTAATGGCTCGCGTCCAGTCGTATACGTTGATTCTGGTTCCACTGATGGTAGTTGTGAAGCTGCTCGAAAAAGAGGCGTAGAAGTAGTAGATTTAGATTTATCAATACCTTTTACTGCGGCCCGCGCTCGGAATGCTGGGTTTGAGCAAATGTGTGAGAAATATCCGGAAGTAGAGTATGTCCAATTTATTGACGGTGACTGTGAGGTAGTCAAAGGATGGCTTGAAGCTGCAGCACAGACCCTAGATGCTCATCCTGAAGTAGTAGCCGTTTGTGGTTGGCGACGGGAACGTTATCCAGAAAACAGTGTTTATAACAGAATCTGTGATGTGGAATGGCGTATAGGTTCTCCAGGAACTATACTCAGTTTTGCCGGGGATGTGATGATTCGTAGGGAACCATTAGCTGCGGTGGGAGGCTATAACAATAGGATGATTGCCTTTGAAGAGGGGGAGCTATGTGTAAGGTTGCGTCGTACTGGTGGGATACTATTGAGGATAGACAAAAATTGCACTTTACATGATGCGGATATGCATAGTGCAAAGCAATGGTGGAAAAGGGCCAAACGTTGTGGTTATGGTTTGGCTCAAATTTCTTACGTTTATGGAAATGCCACTGAACCACATTTTGTCAAATCAATATTAAGAATTTGGCTTTGGGGAATTATCATGCCAATAGTTGCTCTAGGGTTGGCAATTCC
Organism: Microcoleaceae cyanobacterium MO_207.B10; assembly: GCA_030064835.1. Lineage (GTDB taxonomy): Bacteria > Cyanobacteriota > Cyanobacteriia > Cyanobacteriales > Microcoleaceae > JASJEE01. The sequence goes on from JASJEE010000321.1 coordinate 2,599, forward strand.
TACTTATGGGTTATCTTTACTAGGTTTGGGCCGATATCCAGTAGCAATATTACGAGAAATATCTAGAAAGCAAAAGGCAGGATACTCAAAAGCTGAGAGTGTGGCGTGGGGTGTTTCAGCTCCAATGGCAGCTATACCGGAAGCATTTGGTTTGATTCAATTTAATTTAGACCGTTTGGGTAAGAAACAACATAAAATTATTGAGTATAAATAGCCTCAATTTTAACTTATGAATAATATTATAGATCGCACTCAACCCATATATTTGCTTGTAGTAGTTCTGAATTACCGAACTCCCGATTTGACAATTGACTGTCTGCACTCGTTAGTGGATGAAGTAAAATCATTACCAAATACCCACGTCGTCGTAACGGACAATGACTCCGGCGATGGTTCAGTTGAAAAAATCAAAGCAGCGATTGAAACAGAAGGTTGGCCTGAGTGGGTATCGCTGATGCCACTAGCCAAAAATGGAGGCTATGCTTTTGGTAATAATGCTGGTATACGTCCAGCTTTAGAAACAGATAATCCCCCTCGTTACATTCTGTTGCTTAATCCTGACACAGTGGTTCGTCCGGGAGCATTAAAAGCATTAGTTGATTTTATGAATGATCGCCCGGAAGTAGGTATTGCAGGCAGTCGTTTGGAAGATCCAGATGGTACTCCACAGCGTTCCGCTTTTCGGTTTCATACAGCTCTAAGTGAACTTGATTCTGGAATGCGTTTTGGAGTTGTAACTAAAATGCTGAATAAATGGGTAGTCGCACCTCCAGTACCAGAAGAAGCTTGTCAAACTGATTGGGTAGCTGGAGCAAGTATGATTGTTCGTCGTCAGGTATTTGAGGATGTGGGCTTGTTAGACGAGGAATATTTTATGTACTATGAGGAGATGGATTTTTGTCTACAAGCAAAAAGAAAAGGTTGGAGTTGTTGGTATGTTCCTGAAAGTAGAGTAGTACATTTAGTCGGACAAAGTTCTGGTGTAACAAACACTAAAAAACCACCAAAACGACGTCCTCAATACTGGTTTGATTCTAGGCAAAGATACTTTCTCAAAAATTATGGTTGGTTATATTTAGCTGTCGCTGATATTTTATGGTCTACTGGTTTTATTAGTTGGAGAATGCGACGAATAATTCAGCGTAAACCAGATAATGACCCGCCCAAATTATTGTGGGATTTTCTTCGTAATAGCGTGTTTCTTAAGTTAAGTTAAAAACAAGCAGAATAATTTATACTTAAACTAATTAATGATAATATTTAACAACAGTAATAACTAATTATGGTAGCAGAGCAAAAGCCCATATCAGATATCACAAAACCAGAAACAGAAAAAATAGGTTTTTGGCAACAAATCAAGGAAGACTGGATTGCTCATGAAAAAGATTGGACGAGACCAGGATTTCGAGCAGTTGCAATCCAACGTTTTGGTGTCTGGAGAATGAAAATTAAATCAAAGTTAATCAGGGGACCTTTCAGTATTATTTACCGAGCATTGTACAGAAAAGTTCGTAATAGTTATGGCATTGAATTACCTTACACCGTCGAGCTAGGTCGTCGCGTCATTTTTGAACATCAAAGCGGGATAGTAATTCATGGCTACTGTATCATAGGAGATGATTGTATTATTCGGCAAGGTGTCACTATGGGTAATAGGTATCTAGATCGTCCGTTGGAAGCACCAAAATTAGGGAAAAGGGTAAGTGTGGGCGCAGGAGCTAAAGTATTAGGTAATGTTAATATCGGAGATGATGCAAATATAGGCGCTAATGCTGTAGTTATCAAAGATATTCCTTCAGGTCAAACAGCAGTTGGTATACCTGCTAAAATTATTACCCCTAAAGTTTCTAATGAGAACCAATAATCTTTCAAAAAGAAACAATATATCCAGCTCAAAAAATTGAAATTTACTTAGAATAGAATTATATACAGCATATCCATTTCGATTACAAACTTAAAAATTGGAAAAAGGGAACGGCGAATGGGGAAGAGGGAACACTCAAGAAGGTTTCTGGAACTTTTTGCTACTCTTCAAAAAATTAAGATTTTGTTCACATCCCATTCAGACACGCTATAGCACTAGCCCTAGATAGCAAATTTAAGATACATTTGCAGAGGCTGAATCAAACAAACCTATCAAATTTATTAGGTGTGGTGGAGGAGAATCTAGGAGTGCTAAATAGAATGTCATTAAAAAAACATGGTGAACATCAACCCCTGCGTGTAGGGGTGATAGGGGTAGGCAATATGGGGCAACATCATACTCGTGTCCTCAGTTTACTTAAAGATACTGAGTTAGTTGGTATAGCAGATATTAATGTTGAAAGGGGACTCGACACTGCTAGTAAGTATCGAGTTCGTTTTTTTGAGGACTACATAGACCTTTTGCCTCATGTAGATGCTGTGTGTGTAGCTGTACCAACTCTTCAACACTATGTTGTGGGGATGACCTGTCTTCAAGCAGGAGTCAATGTTTTGATGGAAAAGCCAATTGCTGCCAGTATTGCGGAGGCCGAATTTTTGGTCAATACTGCTGCAAAAACTAATCGTATTTTACAGGTGGGTCATATCGAACGGTTTAATCCTGCTTTTCAGGAGCTAAGTAAGGTGCTGAAGACAGAGGAATTATTGGCCTTAGAAGCTCATCGGATGAGTCCATATTCTCATCGAGCTAATGATGTCTCAGTGGTGTTGGACTTGATGATCCATGATATTGACCTATTGTTGGAATTGGTAGCTTCTCCAGTGGTCAAACTTACTGCTAGTGGGAGCAGTGCTTCTGGTTCAGGAAATTTAGATTATGTGACAGCTAACTTAGGTTTTGCTAATGGGATTGTGGCAACTTTAACTGCTAGTAAGGTGACACATAAAAAGTTGCGTTCTATTGTGGCACACTGTAAAAATTCTTTGACGGAAGCAGATTTTCTGAATAATGAAATTCTGATTCACCGTCAAACAACGGCTGATTATGTGACTGATTATGGTCAGGTGCTTTATCGTCAGGATGGTTTAATTGAAAAGGTTTATACTAGCAATATTGAACCTCTTCATGCAGAGTTAGAGCATTTTGTCAACTGTGTGGGAGGAGGAAATCAACCTTCGGTTGGAGGGGAACAAGCTCTTAAGGCTTTGCGGTTGGCTAGTTTAATTGAGAAGATGGCTCTGGATGGTTTAGCTTGGCATCCAGAAGATTCAGAATGTAATTTGTTGAATACTTCGGTACTTCAACTAGGTTGATTTATTTCTCTGGTTCTACTAGAAATTATTGTATAGAACTATTATTTATTTTTGTTAGAAATTACTCCGCCTGACTGTGTAGATTTAGGCGGAATTTTACATTTTAATTGAAAGGAATTTTTAAGGGGTGCTGATAGCTGGATATCATTTTTAATATTTGGTAAATGGTATTTATCCAGAGAGCGATCGCTAAACTTTAAACTATATGAATGACGAATATTTAGGGGTTGCTGAAAAAGCATACCCCCGTGTGGGGTATTTTTTCTCTTTCTAGTAGTAGGGGGGGGGTTTCCTACGGAATGCTCAGCAAACGCGAACCACCCCTACAGTAGTCAGGAAAAATGGTAGATTGAGGGAAGATAATCGGAATAATTCTCCCTCAAATTTTCCCCTCTTGTCTACTAAAAATTTTGAATTTTTGATCTACCAGTAGCAAAAATCTGACACTTTTTTCGCACAAATAATACCTCAAATTCTTTACCCTATAACCTTTTGATATTTATTCAGGAATTCCTATTTAGATGATTCTGTTTGGATTTTTATAACTTCATTAATCCAGGCAGAATTTTAAGCTTTTGTCATTGATAAGAAGCCTTATTCTTTTTCAGCGAAGCAAGCTAAAACAAACCTGCTTCAGCAAAAGCAATATTTAACTCTTCTAAAATATTTAACTGCAAAGCCCACTCTTTCATATATTCAAAATCTAACTTTTATTCTTGAAGCTTCAGCACTCCTAAAAATATCGCGCCATTGTTTTTGAGATTCATTACCAGCAATCTTATACGAAACTAACTTTTGTAAGACTATCTCCTGGGCAGAACAAATATAAAAATCTAACTCTGGTGACTCGCTAGCAGATAGTTTTTCTCTGGGAGTAAGAGCAGCTTTTTGAGCTGTATTTAATTATCTAATTAAATAGATATATACTTTAATAACTGAATTTATATGAATAATATTAAAACTACTTATTTTGTTCTGTATCGCCTCATCGACTTCAGTTTCACTAATATAAAATTCTGCCTCAAAAGCATTTATCAATTCTTGTACTGTGTCTAAATTTAGCAATATGATTACATCGGCATCATTGGTAAATCTTTGTTCGCCCCAAAAGGAACTAGCTAACCCACTACCAACAAAATAAGGTACATCTATAATGCTCTAAAATTTTACCAATTTTAGCTGCTAATTCTATAGCATCATTTATCATAAATTCAGTTTCAATTAGTTTATTTATTCCACTATACTCAGCTCCTAATATTGATTTTATATATTTCTGTTTTAACTGTTTTGAAGTGAGATAAGGATGATTGTCTTTGAAGAGTTTCCCAGAAATAGATTTGAGTTTTCGCGAACAGGATTTGTACTGTTGTATGCGCTTTTGGATAGGATTTTTTTTTAATAAAATAAACTGTAACTTTTCTGCTTCAATAGTTGTATCTTGAGCTTGGGTTTTATATGTCATTTGCAACTGGAGAATAGGGAATTAAGAGTGAAAGTTTTTATATGTTTTGAAATATATTAACAAGTAGAATTAGGGGTTGCTGAAAAAGTCTTATGGGTGAGGGTAGGAGTAGGGGCGATTTTCGTTCCGGAACACTTCATAAACACCTTTGCGGAATATTCTGAAGGAAATCACCCGTACAAAATTCAGGAGAAATGCGATGTATAGAGGAGTTAGTAGGAAGAATAGTACCTTAATTTTTCTACCCTGGTGAGCCTTTAATGCTAACTTTTTCAACCTTTTTTAGTTAAAATCTTGACCTATCAATGCTTTTAGATTTAATCAGGAAACCAGAATTAGGGAATAGGGAATAAGAAATAATAAATAAAAAGGAATAGGAAGAAAATTTGACATATGTTAGAGGAGAATATTTTAATCATGGTTAAGTTAACTGAGTTTGATTTAGAAGAATATTTTCAACTTCAGATTTCTCTTTTTTTGCTTTTTGCTTCTCTCCCTATCCTAGATAAGCAAATCTTCTTCCTTCGAGTAAAGGTAATTAAAACTTAACCAAATGTAGAACTATTCCAACCCCACATCGAACCTTTTGAATCAGCAAATTCGATGTAAATTCGGTTTTTTGGTACGCCTAATGCTTGATTTATTTTCTCACAAAAATCTTGACTCATTGTCTTTGTTTGGCTAGAGTTCATAGTACCAATGCTTTTAACTTCGATGTAGCAAACAGGTTCATCACTGCTGCCACCAAATGTCATCGGCACATCTGATTCAAATGCTGTCATTACATAAGATTCTGGTTTGCCAAAATGTTGAGATACACTGGTAGAAAGTGTTTTTAATAGAGTATCAATTTTATCTTTTTCGGGTTTTGTTGCAGAGGTTTGAACTTTGATTAGTGGCATAATGAAATTAAAAAATTAGCGAGAATTTACAAGGAAGAAATTAATTGTTTAAGATGGCTACAGTGGTATTAACTAAATATTAGTCATGCTGATAGTTGACTAACTAAAAACTGACAGTTTATCTCAGTATTTAAAAACCAGGAATTAAATCCACAGGTTCCACCAGCTTCATAATTTTAGAGGAAAAATTTTCCCTT
>JASJEE010000322.1 GCA_030064835.1 Microcoleaceae cyanobacterium MO_207.B10
TTGTGAGAGTGAATAAATTCTAGGACTGGTAAAAGGCTATTTAATAGTTCTCTAATTTGATATTCAGAGAAAACACCCTCTGTTTCTAAAATTTGAGCTAGGTTTTTACCGGGGATAAATTCTTGGACTAAATATTGACAATAATCATCATGAAAATTGGCTAAGAGTTCGGCTATCTGACGATGTTTTCCTAAAGTATCTAATTTGGTTGCTTCTTGTTCAAACAGTTCGATCGCTTTTTTTACCTCGGCATCATTTTGTGAGATAAAATAAAATTGTTTAATCACACAAGGAGGTTTGGAAGGTTTGTCTTCATCAACGGCTAAGTATGTTTTGCTAAAGCCTCCCTGACCTATCATTTTAATTGCCCTATATCGGTCTTTTAGAAATAACATAGAACTACAACTTAAGCAGATTATTGTTTGAGATTGATGATTGGGAGTTTTACAGTTTTCTTTTAGGCAGTAACTCATATATTATCTTCACTATACTATGATAATTGTTGACTTAGTAGTTGATAAAATTTCGTAACCACCCATGATAGATAATTTAATTTTAATTAATTAAATTTTAGACAAATGAAAATTTTTCTTAATTTCAAAAAAACGCTTTATTTATATATTTTTTAAAGAGGATTATTATGTAGCACCAATTTAATAAATGTTTTTTGCTATTTGCTACAAATTAATAGGCTATTTACTAGGAGTTAGTATGGGTGCGCGAATCACCTGTATAGAATGAGTGGCTTTAATAACATTTTTTTGGTTGTAAATTCTCCTTTTCTCTTGGTGTGTGTTCCCTCTCTTGGTCAGCGTTTTCTTGCGACTGGTGTTGTCGCGAGGTCCCATCTATTTGTCAAGAGGACATCTCCTGTAAAATCTTTTAATCACACTTATTTGTTTAAATAGGAAACTCTATCATTAGGATAAGGTAGAAGGCAGAGGAGAGGAGAGGGTTTATACCAATTACCAAAAATAATGCTAGACTTTAGAGGAACTTCAACAATTAAGTAATTAGTCAAATTAAATAACGTTTTTGAAAATGATTAATCAGTAAGTATCTATTACTCCTGTTTGACACAACAAATTCCATCTTGTTCAGCAATTAACAATTAACAATTAATAATTAATAATTACCTCTTATTTGAAGCAGAGGATTGACACTTACGGGTTTTATCCCCTTAAAAGGATTGGCTTCAAACCTGAATTGTCCAATTATTAACTATTAATTATTAATTATTAATTATTAATTATTTGGTTTATAGCGGGCAAGATGCCCAGACTGCAAATATTTCCTGATTAACATTTGTACTGTATATACTTAGAATCTGCTGTATTTCCTCACACACTTCTGAGACCCCCTTTCCTGCCACCCAATTATCGGAAAATCGATTTTTCACCCAATCGTAGACGCGAGAGGAGGGTGGCGAAAAAGTAACTTTTGATTTGCTTCATCCTCTACTCCTGTCGCCAAATTTTTACAGTATTATCACTACTACCACTAGCTAAACTCTTTCCGTCTCCAGAAAAAGTAACAGAATTAACATATTTTAAATGACCTTCCAAATTAGCAATTTGCTGACCTGTTTCCCAATGCCAAATTTTAATAGTTTCATCCTCACTTGCACTAGCAATAAATTCTCCATTCGGACTAAAAACTAGAGCATAAACATCTTTTGTATGTCCGTCCAGAGTTTGTAATATTTCACCCCCATCAATCTGCCAAATATTAATCTTTCTATCATTACCACCACTAACTAAAGTTTTACCATCAGGACTAAAAGCAACTGCATAAATATAATGTATTCCCTGATAATAATGACAGAGAGTTTTCAAAGTATTAGCTAAGTTTACATCCCATAATTTAATAGTATTATCTTTACTACCACTGGCTAAAGTTTTGCCATCAGGGCTAAAAGCGATCGCCCGTACAGGCAAAAAATGTCCACTCAAAGTTACTATCACCTTGCCATAGTTAGGGTGAGAAATATCATCCCCAAGTTGCCAAACTTTGATATCTTTATCTTTACTTGCACTCGCCAAAGTTTTGCCATCGGGGCTAAAAGCGATCGCTGTCACCCCCCCAGAATGACCGTAATATTCTCCCAAGCGCCAGTCACCGAGAATGCGAATCAGCTCCCCAGTTTTAACTTCCCAAAGTTTAATAGTTCTATCATCACTCGCACTTGCCAAAATTTTGCCGTCTGGACTAAAAACCACTGAGTTGACATAGCCCAAATGCCCAGAAATAGTCAATATTTCTCTTCCACTCTTAACTTCCCAAAGTTTAATAGTTTCATCTTCACTCCCACTCGCTAAAATTTGATCGTCTGGACTAAAAGCAACGGAACGAACCCATTTTTTATGAGTAGTCAAACTATGTACACAGTTCCAAGTTTGAGTGGGTAGGGGTTGAGATATAACTTCGTGAGTCTGGATAGTTGTTTTATCTTGGATCTGAGTTAAGTTGACTTGAGCATTACTATTCAAGGTTTCGATGACTTCATAAACAGACTGATAGCGACGGTTAATAGCATTTTCTACTAGTTTATCCAAAACATAACCCAACTGTTCGCTCACAGAATTATGATCTAAATAACGTCGCCACACCCAAGTACCTTCACCAACATCAAATAGTTCAAATGGGGAAATTTTAGTTAACAAATGCAAGCAAGTTACCCCCAAACTGTATAAGTCACTGGCAAATACTGCTTTGCCTCGGTTTTGTTCGGGGGCGGTGTATTCGGGAGTACCGATGGTAGTACCTGTTTTCAAGAGGGCGGTACCAAGGGCGTGTTTGGCAGCACCAAAGTCTACTAATACTAACTGACTCCCACTGTCTTGACGGCGAATAATATTTTCTGGTTTGATGTCGCGATGAATGACATTGTGGGAATGGATAAATTGAAGCACTGGGAGCAAATTCTTGAGTAAGGCCCTAATTTGCTCTTCGTCATAAGGCCCTTCAATGTTGACCGCTTGGGCTAAGTTTTCTCCGGCGATGAATTCTTGCACCAGATATTGTCGCCCATCTTGGATAAAATGGGCCATCAGTTCGGGGATTTGGGAATGTTGTCCTAACTGGTCTAGTCTTGTAGCTTCTTTTTCAAATAGTTCGGCTGCTTTGGTAATATTTTTTGTTCCTTGGGAAGCTGGAAAAAATTGTTTAATGACACAGTAAGGTTTAGAGGGTTTGTCTTCGTCTATAGCTAAGAATGTTCTGCCAAAACCTCCTTGCCCAATTAGGTTTAGGGGACGATAGCGGTCTTTGAGTAATAGTTTTGAACCGCAGTTTTGACAATATTTATTCCAGTCTGGGTTTTGGGGAATTTGACAGTTGGGGTTGAGGCAATAACTCATGCTGATAGTTTTTCAGCTAACGATAATATTAATTATATTTTTTTTGGGAATTTTTTTCTGAGGTTGGGAGTTCGGATTTCTTTATATATGTTTAATATATGTTTATTTTTTAGGAATAGGCAGAATTTACGTTTTGATTTTTATATACTATATTGTAGTTTTTGTCAGAATTGGTTTAAGTTAAGCATAAATTAATTTTTCTTTTTTTTTGATAACTCAATTATTTACAGCTATATTCTAGTCAATTATTTTTTCAACTTAAAGGAGTCTTAGTGATGAAGCTTTATCAGTTAACAACAACAGCAATAATTACCTTGGTTTCTATTCTTGGTAATCCTCTAGAAAGTTTAAGTCAAAAGAAGTTTTTTATTCCCTCAGCTTTAGCGCAAGACTCGTGGGTTAATTCTCCTAGTCGAATAGAAATAACAGAAAAAACATCAGATAGAGAAATTATGAGCGTTTTAAGTATGATTCAAAACTTGTGGCAATTTAATGAACCTATATCTGAAGCAGATAAAGAAGCTATGATAGAAGACTTAGAAAAAATAGAAGCTTTGAATAAAAATGGTCGTAGAATTAGTTCAAGAATGATATGTGAATGTTATAACATTCCTGAAGCTTGGGAAAAAGCAGTTAAAGCTTGTGAAAGAACCTTAAAAAAGGGAGATGTTCCAGATATTTTTCACCCAATACATCAAGCTTACTTTGGTGCAAAACAATACAACAAAGCAATTAATTATCTTAAACAGTCTATAAAGTATAATGATAATAGGCATTCTTATCTGTCGTATCAACAACTAGGATTAATTTATTTTAAATTAGGTAACTATACTGAAGCAGCTAGGCAATATCAAAAGGCAATAGATTCAATACATAAATACCGAGATAAAGCGGTATTAGAGCTTTCTTTCGTTAAGTCAGCTTTGGGATTATCATTACTCCGACAAGGTAAAATAGATGCAGCTGAGAAAGAGTTTTTTGAAGTCATGAACAGTGATACAAAATATTGGAATAACAACACAGTAAATTATTTAAATACTACTAGTGGTAGATGGGGTGGTTTATGGCAAGGTTCTCTAGCAGGAGAGGTTGGAATATTTACTGATGGATTAACAGAATTACGAATTAAACAGGGAAAGTATACAGAAGCTTTAGAGTTTTCTGAATATGGTCGTACTCGTACTCTCTCTTATCTAATCAATAAAAATCAGGAATCATCTATTACTATTGATGAAATTAAAACCATTGCCAAACAGCAAAATGCAACATTAGTTAAATATTCCATGCCAAGAAGTATTAATTATTTTGGCATGAACCAAACCTACGAACCGCAACTTTATATATGGGTAGTTCAACCCACAGGAAAAGTTCATTTTGTTAATGCCAATTTCAATGAAGTTTCTTTGGCTAATCTTTCTAGAAATATTTTTGCCAATCTTTCTAGAAATACTTTTGCCAATGTCAGAGGAAATAAAAGAGATAATTTGCCTAAATCTGTAACAAAAGGTAGCTGTCAAAATGAAGATGATTGTTTAAAACAAGCGCACAAAATTTTGATAGAACCAATAGTCAAACTATTACCTAAAAACCCAGAAGAAGAAGTAATTATTATTCCCGACGGCGAACTATTTCGAGTTCCTTTTGCTGCCCTCAAAGGAAGTGATAATCAATATCTAATTCAAAAACATACCCTGCGAATATCTCCCTCCATCCAACTTCTGCAAATTACTCAACAACAAAAAGCTCAAAAAGCCCCAAACTTATCTAACCAAAACTTAGTAGTAGGTAATCCGTTGGTGCCTAAAAATCATAATGGTCAAAGACTTAGTGCTTTACCCGGTGCTGAAAAAGAGGCAGAAGCGATCGCTCAACTATTAAACACTACTCCCATCACAGGTAGAAGAGCAACTAAATCCAGAATTACTAGACTAATGTCCAATGCTAATATTATCCATTTAGCTACTCATGGAACTCCATCTAGTTTAGCTTTTGCCCCTTCAGGACAAGACCAGGGGTTTTTAACAGAGGGGGCAATTTATCAATTAAACTTGACGGCAGATTTAGTTGTCTTAAGTGCTGGTGAAACTGGGTTAGGACAAATTACCACTGATGGAGTAGTAGGTATTGCACGTCCGTTTGTTGCAGCAGGAGTTCCCAGCGTAGTTATTTCTTTGTGGCAAGTTCCTGATGCAACAACTTCCGAATTAATGATAGATTTCCATAAAAATCTGCAAGCTAGACAGAACAAAGCTCAAGCTCTCCGACAAGCTATGTTAACTACAATGAAAAAACATCCCGAACCTGTCAACTGGGCAGGATTTTTTCTTGTCGGCGAATCGTAAAATTTTACAGCGCTTTTCAAAGTAGGAAAGTTCCATAGATTTTTCCTACAAGATTTTGATTATGGCGATGTAATTCATTTATCTTCTTCCTTCTTCCCTATTCCTTCCAAACTACCGAATTAATTTTTCCCAAGCTCCCCATAAAATCTCAGCAGTTTCCACCGGACTATTCGGCAAACATTGCCTCGCCTTTTCCAAACACATTTGTGCTTTTTGTTCATCTCCAGACTTTTTAATTGCCAAACTCAACCACAACCAAACCATGGGTTGCTCCGGTTGAATATCCAAAGACTTAAAATAACATTCCACAGACTTTTCAAATCTATTAAACTGATAAAACAAAACACCCAAACTCCGCCACCCTTGCCAATGATTCGGTTGTAACTTTACCGTCTTTTCATAACAAAAAATCGCTTCTTCATAACGTTTCAACTGATAACAAACCTCAGCCTTCTTATACCAAGCATCATAATTATGAGGTCGAATATTAAGAGCGCGGTCATAAGCAGCGATCGCCTCCTCAGTCTTACCAAACTCCTGCATTATTCGACCTTTAATAATTTGGGGAATTCCTCCTAACATTTTTGTTAAAAATGAAGGATTATTACCCCCTGTTTCAGAACCAGAAGCAGCAAAACTTTTTTGATATTTAACAGACTCTAATTCTGTTAAAACCTCTGCTACAGACTGATACCTTTGATTAATATTCGGAGCCAAAAGCTTATCAATAATTATCCCCAAATCTTCACTAATATTAGACTGTAAATATTGTCGCCAAATCCATTTACCCTCAACCACATCAAACAACTCAAAAGGCGCAACTTGAGTCAACAAATAAACACAAGTAACCCCCAAATTATAAAGGTCGCTAGCAGGAACCGCCTTTCCCGCCAACTGTTCCGGGGCCACATATCCCGCACTACCAATCATTGTCCCAGTTTTGCCCAGGGAAGAATCTGTAATTACCTTACTTGCCCCAAAATCCACCAACACCAACTGGCCTTTAATTTCCCCTCCACCATCAGGAAGCGTAATAGAGTTGCGCCGAATAATATTTTCTGGTTTAATATCCCGATGAATTACCTGCCTTTCATGGACAAATTCCAACACAGGCAACAAATCCCAAAGTAATTCCTGAATCTGATTTTCTGTAAAAGTCCCATTAGCAACCAATTCTTGTTCCAGATTTTGCCCATCAATAAATTCTTGGACTAAATATTGTTGCTCCCCCTGTTGAAAATGAGCCATTAATTCTGGAATTTGAGGATGTTGACCCAACTCATCAAGTCTAATAGCTTCCCGACGAAACAACTCAGCAGCTTTTTCCGCATTAGCACTATTTTGGGGAAAAAACTGTTTAATTACACACCTGGGAAGAGAAGGTTTATGCTCATCTACAGCCAAAAAAGTTTTACCAAAACCACCTTGACCAATAGGTTTAATAGCACGGTAGCGATCGCCCAATAACAATTTAGCCCCGCAGCTTTGGCAAAATCTATTTTCAGATGGATTATATGGCTTTCGGCATTCAGAATTGAGACAGTAGCTCATCCTATTTTTGACTTTAAAATTTAAGTTTACCCAAATACCAGCCTCCCACCATAATTGCTAAATTTGTTGAGGGGAGAATTAAACCTGGCTTTCTAATTTTAGTTTGTCATTTCAGTTATCAGTTTAAAAGGGGAGGCTTTAGACCATTTTCATAAAATATTGCTACATTACTTAGTTATAGGTTTTAGGTGGTAGGTGGTAGGTGGTAGGTCTTAATAGAATTAATAGAATTAATAGAACAAGTGTAAATATTCCGATTCCATTGGGCTTCCGAATTTTACTGTAACAAGATTTTTTGAATTTGGTATTAGACCAGAATTTTTCGGTAAGTTTACTGTAAGTTTACTAGAGTGATTCTAGTAGATTTGCTTATACCAATTTGATCAATGTTTGCTACAAATAAATTTCTAGGTTTTAGGTGGTAGGTGGTAGTTCAACAATTAATTATTAATAATTAATTAACAATTACCTCTCTTTGAAAATAAGAAGATTGACTAAAAGGAAAAATTTTTCTTATTTCCCCTTAAAATGGGGAGGTTTTAGACCAGATTTTTTGGGTAGGGAATCAATCTTAATCAGATATTTAAGTAGATAGGCGTTAAAATTTATCGTTCCTCGCGCAGGCGAGGAGGAGGGGATGGATTTTTTCAAACTGGTATTAATCATAATGAGAATTTAATGCCATACTTCATAAACCACAAAATTCGCTTTATTAACTAAGAAACTCTCAAAGTTTTGGGAAATTTTCTTAATATCTAATTATAACTGTCAAAAAAAAATCATCAAATTTGATAATGAATTAAAAACTGTTTTATAGCTTATCTATTCAAGGTTTTATCAGCTAACAAAACATGGTATCTACTATGCTCTTTAATTTAACTTGAAGACTAATAAAATAATTGGTAAATTCTGGAGTTTAGACTAAATTTTGGGGTCATAAGATAATTTGCTCAGAAGCAATGAAGACTTGAAACTCAGAACCTTTGGAGAATATAAGGGGTGCAGATGTTTTCAATGTTGTTGATTATTTTTCTTTTTTGGCGAGTTTGAGTGAAGCTGACATTATTCAAACTATTCAAAAAGTCTTTCCAGGGCACAATTAACCTATAGCACAGGCTGTGGATAATTGACTGAAAAGTCTT
>JASJEE010000323.1 GCA_030064835.1 Microcoleaceae cyanobacterium MO_207.B10
TAGCCACATCAGGATGGTCTGTTTTAAACAAGCGCCTTCTCATGGCTAAAGACTCTTGCGCAAAAAGTTCAGCTTCACTGTATTTTCCTTGAATACAGTAAAGGTAAACTAGGTTGTTTAAGTTAGTAGCCACATCAGGATGGTCTGTTTTAAACAAGCGCCTTCTCATGGCTAAAGACTCTTGCGCAAAAAGTTCAGCTTCACTGTATTTTTCTTGATTATAGTATAGGCAAGCTAGGTTGTTTAAGCTATTCACTATATCAGGATGGTTTCTGTTAAACAAACGTTTTCTCATGCTTAAAGCATCTTGATGAAGAGATTCAGCTTCACTATATTTTTCTTGATTATCGTATAAAGAAGCTAGGTTGTTTAAGGTAGTAGCCACATCAGGATTATCTCTTTTAAACAAATGTTTATAAATAGCTAAAGCTTCTTGGTAAAGAGGTTCAGCTAAGTTGTATTTTCCTTGATTATTGTATAGTAAAGCAAGATTATTTAGAGTTGTTGCTACATTTTTATGCTCATTTCCCCAGATTTTTCTAGCTAAATCTAAAGATTGTTCAGTTAACTGAATAGCTTCATCCAATTGACCTTGTTGTTCTAGTAGATTAATTTTTACTTTTAAATTAAAGTAAGTTGCTTGTTCTCCTAAATTTGAAAAAAAATTACCCAACTGATTAAATAAATTCATTTTTTTACCTATTTTTATATGCTGATGCTTCAGTAATAATGTTGTGATTCTAGTTTTATTTGTAGGTTGGGTTTCCTGCGTTAACCCAACATTTTTTTGTGGTGGCGATCGCCCGAATGTGCCGAGTATATGGGAAATAAAAAATCTGAGTATAGCAAAGCTTTTGGTAATTGATATTCTACCAGGAGTGTGTTGGGTTTATCCTGCGGATAAGCTGCACTAACTTTACCTCAACCCCACCTACAATTTAAGTTAATTCAAATTAGCAAGAGCTTGTCGCACTTGCTCAACTTCTAATTCTAATATTTCGGCAATTTTTTCCACAGAAAAGCCTTCCTTTAATAAGCCAGGAATGACCTTTAATTTTCCTTCAATTTCTCCTTCCGCTTTTGATTCAGCCATTAATTCCTGAGCAAAACGAGTTTTTTTCAAATCATCAATACTAAACATAGCTTCTAACTCCTGACGACTTATTTGTGGTAACTTTTCTAGAACAATAACTGACAATAAATTTAAAAGTTGTAACCGATAATTTTCATCAGTAAACTGCTGTCTTACTTGATTAACTAATACGGTTACTCTCTCCAAAACCTGTTTCTTTTTCGCTACAACTAATTGAATAATCTGTACGCCTAAAGGAGTTGTTTCACTCACTTCTAATTCATTCAAATAGATGCGCTTTACAAGGGGAGAATCTAACAAAGGTTGAACAGATTTTCTTTGTTCTTCTGTTGGTTCAAAACTACGACTTTTAAAGATAATCATAGCACACCAATGTAACTCCGGGTCGTTGTCTCTAAGATAGGTGAAAATCTCAGAAAATAAACGTAAATATATTTTCTCGTCTTTTTGAAATTGTACCTCCGTAAAATAAATTGGTTTTTCAATATCTTGAGGTAAAAATACCCCGTCTATTCTAAAGGAAGTCTGTTTTAATTCTACTGAATCAAAACGATAATCGTTGAGATTTTCTGGTAATTCTCCCCACAACTGAAAGAAGGTTTCCGGTAAGTCTTGGAAAATTCGATAAAATATATGGTCGGTTTTCATCCACTAAATATTCTATTTATCGTTCTAATTTTTTACAGTTAATAATCTACCTTGTACAGATTCTAAGATAGAATATCTAATAAAAGCACTGGAATTAATAATTTCTATGCGAATTAACTCCCCTGTTTCATTCAATTCCGGCGTAATATTAGGATTAATTTCTAAGCTTCTTACTTCTGGTTCATTAGTCATAGTAAAATGGAGAATATCCTCTTTTTCAAAAGAAGTCATTTTGGCATTATTTATAAATTATAAATCTCCCATAAGTAAGAAACCCAGTTTATCGGAAATTTAGGCTGTAATTAAATACTTGTATCGCATCAATTGACAATTATTTTTATTGACATGATTCAACAAACTTGCTAAATGTTCTGTTTGTAATTCTAACGGCTCATCTTCAGGTTTAGGTAGCCAATCTAACTGCGGTTCTTCTTGACTAAAAACAGCAAGAATTTCTTCATATCCAACAGGTCCTTCAACTTCAAAAGGATCGTCTTTATCTTTTGGTAAAATTAATGTTCCGAAATAGAGAGGAAAAGCCGGACTAAAAAAAGAAGGCACAAGACAACAAATCTCTCCAGAAGCAAATTTTTCAGCAAGAATTAAATAGCCATCATTGCTCAGTCTGACGTGATAATTAATTTTACTTCCAATAGAAAATGATGGGCAATCAGCTTGTGGATTATTCCATCTCTTACTCTTTAGACCAAGATGAGGTAAATTACTTTCTGAAGCAGATTTTTGATCTGAAACAGATTTTCTAATATAAATATTGCTACTATCCTCTGATTTTTCCCATAATTCTTGCCAAAGTTCAATAGTTGTTCGGGGTGCAACATTTTCGATATATTCAGGAAAAATTTCCTCCTTCAACCATTTTCTAACACTTTCCCAAGTTTTGCCATATTTTCCATTATAATTATCTTCATCTTGATAATCAAAACCATGTTTTTTTAGCATAGGATATATTTTTTTATGCCAACAATCTCTCAGAGTATTAGATGAAAATTCTTTGCTTTCCTTTAATTCCTTACTTAAGTCTGACTGAGTTTTTTGAGAATTATCTAATAGTAGTCTCTCTTTAAAAGCAACTGCATCATTGCCAGAAAACTCGAACTTAATTACCATATCGTCAATAAATTGACTTTCCCAGTGTTCATAAGATTTATTCATAAGTATTAGTATTGGTCAAGTTATTTTAAAATAAATATAACAAATATCTTTATTTAGCGTCAATAGCTATCTACAAAAATCTACATTTTTCTATCTATCTAATTCTATTTATTTCTACACACATTCATCCCATCTAATTGTTAATCTAAACAAGTAATTGAAGCAAAATATTAGTAATGCCCCGAGGAGTTATCTGATGGAATTTTTAATCGCAACCTGGGTTTGTTGTGGTATTTCTTGTGCCATTATTGCCGAAAAAAAATATCGAGACCAAACATTATGGTTTTTCTTAGGTATTTTATTTGGCGTATTTGCTTTAGTAGCGATCGCTTTATTACCCGCAGCTTAAAAATTATGTAGTAGCGCGTCTAGGCTAAAATTCTGTGTAAAACCTA
This sequence comes from Microcoleaceae cyanobacterium MO_207.B10, assembly GCA_030064835.1. Taxonomy (GTDB): domain Bacteria; phylum Cyanobacteriota; class Cyanobacteriia; order Cyanobacteriales; family Microcoleaceae; genus JASJEE01. The sequence goes on from JASJEE010000323.1 coordinate 3,310, forward strand.
ACCCCCAACCTCCTTCCTACCCCCCTTTGAAAGGGAGGAGGAGGGAACGGGGAGGAATATTCTCTCCTCTCCTCGCAGGAGAGGGGCAGGGGGGAGAGGTCTTCGGTGGTTACTCAAACTTATCCAAAATTTTAGTCTAAACGTCCTACTACTGAAACGACACAATTAATGGGTGTGCATTATATCCTTGGGGGGGCTGGTTCATCTAATTTCAGGTTAAGACTCATTAATTTAACGCGGAACTCGCCTCTACTATTGTCAAACTTTAGGTGTATCACGCCACTACTAACAATAATCAATTTTATCATCGAGACGTTCTATATAACGCCTCTATTTTTTGTGGAAAATTATCTCTTAAAACGTCTATTTTTATATCTATCTTTCTCTACAAAATTCTATTCCTAACCATGAATTAACTTGCTAATCTAAAAATATAGAGATAACAAAAAAAGCTGGAAACAAGCAACAGTTTATTTAATGGAAACGGTCAGATAAAAAGACTATTATTTTCTACATTTATCTACCCCACTATTAAATAAATCAAGCTAGGATTTATCCAGAGACCAAAAATCTCTATGCACCTTGAAAATTAAACAAAAAACAAACAGGATAAAACCATCATGCAATCTTTGTCTCCAGAACAAATTGAACTGTTGAAAAAACAGGCAATTGAAAGTTTTGTGAAAGCTGCAAATGCACCCTTTATTGTAGCTGTTATTGGTCAAACTGGTGTTGGTAAAAGTTCATTAATTAACGCTTTGTTCAACACTAACTTAAAAACCGATGCAGTTAAACCTTGTACGATGAATGTTGAAAAAGTTGTTGTGAAGGCAAATAAAGGTGAATTATGGTTTTATGATTTGCCAGGAATTGGGGAATCTGAATCAGCAGATGCACGATATATTGAGGAGTATAAACAAAAGTTATTTGAAGCAGATGTTGTTCTCTGGTGTCTGCACTGCGATAACCGTTCTGTTACTTTTGATGTGGCAGCTTTAAACAAAGTTTTAGCCTCATTTAGTGCCGAAAAAAAAGCCGAATTAATGAGTAAAATTACTTTTGTTTTAACCAAAGCTGATACTATCAGTCATCCCGCTTGGTTACTGGCAAAAATGGATAGAAATTGGGGAATGTTTGCACCGAGCAAAGTAACTCGTGAAATCCTCGAAAAGAAAGCTCAATATTATCAAGAAACTTTCCTACTTCCCTATGGGAATGGAATTATTTCTCGTACCTATAATGATGGGAATTTCAAAATAGACGACTCGCGTTTTTCTTGGGATACCTATAGTATTGTTTTTCAAGGATTTATGAATGCAACAACCCTCGCTCAACTTCAGGCAAAATATCCCCACCATCAAGAAGTATTTCAGCGACTTTATCAAAACTATCAAGTTGTTCCCTGTTCCTCTTCTTTTCGATTTAACCTAAACAAATTGATGTTGATAATAGTCAACAAAATGGGAAAAGAAGCGATCGCTCGTTTCAACAACTTTTTAAACGATCAATTAGATAAACTTCCTTTTGCTAAAGCGAAAGAATATTCCAATCTAATTGTAGTCGATCCGAATAAAAATCAGAAATTATTTGATTTAACTGAAATGCGAATTTAATACTAAGCATAATAAATGCTTTTGACAAATGGTAGGAACGTTGTATATAGCGTTCCTACAGAAGAAGAAAAATGCTAGATATAACTGTCTCAAATAAACTGAATTAGCTCTTTTTAAGCATCTCTAAAGAAGATGCACTTTTTGAGTTAATTGCAGATACCAAGTCTATCGTCTTCTATGATTTTCTACCAAAAAACAAATCAGTTATCGCTAAAATTAAAACAAATTCACTGAGGTAAAAATATGAGCGAATTTGACGATATTTTTCAGCAAATAAATCAGAATAATCAAGACCGTAACCAACTTAAAAGTGCTGTTAGATCGGCTAATTTTGACAGTATTGCTGACCTTCTTTTTAAGGTAGCAAGTCAATTCTTGGGTAGGAGTGTTCCTGCTTTGAGAAAAAATAGTTGGTTACGTTGGGCAATTGAAGATTTAGTCCCTACTGTTTATCACTTTATCAAAGATAATTGGAGTCTTTTCTTTCCTTACTCTTAGTCTATAAATAATGTTTTAAAGTTCAGTTTGAGCAAATACAAAACTTCAAGAACCTCAAAATATTTGTTGACGCAGTATTCTTTTTGATAAATGGTATTGGTCCTAAATTTATACTTTGTTGACCTAAATTGGTATCATTGTATAGATTTAGGGCTATTTTTTTGTCTAAATTTTTCTCATTCCAAGTAGTGGTACTTATATAGTTAATTTGTCAAAACAGTTTAAGTTAAAACATCTTTACTAATCAAAATGGCGCAACCCTAACTACATTCAATTTCTCTACATTATTTAAAATGTCAGGCGCTACATTTTTAGGAATACAAACCACATTCCCTGCTCGCATTTTCTCCAGGTGATCGCCCACCACAGAAATAAGCTCACTCACTTTCCACCGTATTATTTCCCCATGCACCGGAATAATCTCAATTTCATCCCCCACCGCTACAGACTCAACCAGTTGTAAAACAATATTTTCTGGTGTTGTCTCTATCACAATTCCCAAATATTCGTGAGTACCCCTACTACTTTCCAACTGCTTATACACAGAATCTTTCCCTGCAGGAGTTTCCAAGGAAGCCGAATCATAGTCACGATGAGGAATAGATTCTAACTCAGATACAATTTGATTCAACATTTCTGGAGTTAACTTCCCTGCTGCATAAGCATCGATCGCCTGTCGATAAGCTCTACAAGTCACCGCCACATAAAATGATGATTTCATCCGCCCCTCTATTTTCAGAGAACAAATTTGCTGCTCAAAAAACGCTCCTATTTGATGAATACCCCATAAATCTTTAGAAGACATAAAAGTAACTTGGCGATCGTCTGTTTTTTCTGCCAACTGATAGGGAAAACGACAAGACTGAATACAACCACCACGATTAGAATCTCTGCCTGCTGTAAAATTAGAGATTGTACAATTACCAGAAAAAGCCATACACATAGCACCATGTATAAACATTTCCACATCAATACCAGTTTGCGCTCTAATTTTCCCCCCTTCTGCTACACTAACTTCTCGCCCAACTATCAGACGCTTCACCCCAAACTGTTTCCACATTTGACCAGCATAAGAATTGAGACAAGATGCTTGAGTCGAGAGATGAATGTCAAGATTAGAACTATTTTTCACCACTCGCACAACCCCTAAGTCAGAAACAATAACCCCATCAACACCAATATATTCCAGAAATTGACAATATTCTGCCAATCCTTCAAAATCATCATCATGGGGAAAAGCATTCAGAGTCAGGTAGACTTTAGCGTGATTTTCGTGAGCAAAATTTACCCCATATTCCAAGTCATAGTCAGAAAAGTTATCTGCTCGCGCTCGCAGACCGTATTTTTGTCCTCCTACATAAACAGCGTCTGCGCCATAGGTAATAGCAACTTTGAGACGTTCGAGATTTTTGGCTGGGGCTAATAATTCTGGTTTCCACATAATAGATATCTTAGTGAGGCTATTTCCTATTTCGATAATTAGTTAATATTAATGAGTAATTAATTTTTTGGTTGAATAAAAAATCATGTGTAGGGGCGAACAACTCCCACTAAATAAATTATATCACCATTTTTTCGACAATGCAAGAAATACCATACTAATTTTTTTGGTGCTTCACACAATGAGTTTTGAGCATTTGTACAAATGCTGATTTTTTGATTTCTGGTTGGAGCGATCGCTTTTATAAAATTGAATAAAAAGTTGGTAGAACAAAGTTTTAGCAGAGCTTATCGGCAGGATAAACCCAACAAAAGCCTGTGAAAATAACTAAAAATTTATAATTCAAACAGAGCGGTTTTGTAGAAATTTTGGGGAAAAAACGATGGTGAAAGAACTTAGAGCAACCCATCGAGAAATTATCTATCCCGACAGCAACGGCCAACCAATAGCAGGTAATACAGTTCAATTTCGCTGGATAATGGTCATCTACCATAATCTAGTATGGCTATTTGGGGAAAATCCTGAAGTCTTTGTGGCTGGACATTTACTTTGGTATCCAGTACAAGGGGATAATAAGTTGCGTCAAGCGCCAGATGTCATGGTGTCGTTTGGAGTACCTAAAGGAGATAGGGGTTCTTATCAGCAATGGAAAGAAAATAATATTGCTCCTCAAGTGGTGTTTGAAATTCTTTCTCCAGGAAATACTTTAAAGAAGATGAGTAAGAAACGCCTATTTTATGACCGTTATGGTGTGGAGGAGTATTATTTGTATGACCCAGAAAAAATGATTTGACAGGATGGTTGCGTTTTGAGTCGTTACTAGATGTAATTGACGAGATGAATGGTTGGATTTCCCCAAGATTGGGAATTAGGTTTGAGGTCTTACCAGAAACTTTGCAATTATATCGTCGAGATGGTCAATTATTTGCGGGTTATTTGGAGGTGCAACAACAGTTGGAAAATGTCCAACAACAGTTGCAGGATGAGCGCCAGCCCAGATGAACTGCTGAGGAACGGGCCAAACGTTTAGAGCAGTTGCTTCGAGAAGCGGGAATTAATCCAGATACTCAGTAGGAGCTTGATTTATAAGCCCCCACGTTATGGAACCCATTTGGGGTCTATTGAAAAATAGATGGTGTGATGGGGATATGGGCTGTATGGGAATATTTTTCCATCTTTTCATTGTATTTCTTATATCTACAGACTACTCCGTACCTCAAAAATTTAGTCTCAGCCAAAGATACACTTAGGGGTTCTATACAGTTTCAGTAAATTCAGAAGTCAAAAGCTTGTCCCCGCCTACGCGAGGGTAGACTCCGGCGGGGGTCAGAGGTGAGATTTTAGCGACTTGAAACCTGGAATTTACAGTAATTTCAGCTTCATAACTAATTATCTGGGTGGTGGTGCATAGTAATGGTAAACGAAGCACCGGGAGTGTGGGGAGATGGGGAGATGGGGAGATGGGGAGATGGGGAGATGGGGAGGTGG
>JASJEE010000324.1 GCA_030064835.1 Microcoleaceae cyanobacterium MO_207.B10
CCTACTCCCTACCAGGGCTATTTCATTCTAGAATAAAGTGACAATTTTACTAGCTTTTAGATATTGGTTGCTCTAAACTTCAATCCTTGAAAAGGCATATTTTCGTGGTTTGCACAAAAAGTCAGAAATTAGAACGAAATAGCCCTGACTCCCTACTCCCTACTCCCTCTTTTCTGGAGATGTCTATTATATAGATAGTCACATATTAAAATCAGCAGACCTCAGTGTTCATCTGCTGGTTTTTATGATTCACTTTTCTCTGGCTGACCTTTCTCTTCTATTGATTCAATCACTCAATATTCTTTCCACACTTCTACAGTACAACTTCTACATCTTGCAACAGTTCTAATAGTTCTTGAATAGGCTCTAATCCTGGATATCCTTCTGATAGTAATCCCTGAGTTTTTTGAATTAACTCTGGCAGTTTTTTTAATTCTTTGTGGGAAAAGTATGCAGACATTAAATATTTATCCTATAAATATTTTAAAAGTGCGAAATTTCCCCCTGTGATGATAAATATAAGTAGGTAGGCGGAATTAAACCCACAATGCTAAACGCTCTAACTTCCTTGTTGTAAAGGATTTAGGTTTTCAGGTTGAACCTTTATTTATAACTACCTACTTAGCATTTACATTTGATATGTGAACATAGAATTATTTTAGATAATTAAGTCGAAGACAAAAGTAGTAGGTAGTAATTGCAGCAGATTCCACCTTACCGAATTATTAATTATTAATTATTAATTATTAATTATTAAATAATTCTGGTTGAAAGCCGACCCTTTTCAGGGGAAAAAGCGGTCGATCTTCGGAGCTTCGCGCCGTCCTTTCCCTCCGGGACGCTACGCGCACTTCGGAGCTTTGCGGAGCGCAAACGCCATATCCAATCGACCAAGAAAAGAAATAATATTTCCTGATATGCAATTCTGTAACAGTTTTAACCAGAGGTAATTATCAATTATCCCTGATCAATTATCAATTAATGAAAGCGCTTTTCGCTCTTGATGAACCACATCGCTATAACCAACACCTGGTAGGGACGTTGTATGCAACCTCCCTACTGTGGTCTACTGAAATGAAAACCGCTGTAGTGAGGTAAACTCATTCGTTTGTTTGAGGGAACAGGAAACGGGGAATAGGAAACAGCGAATAATACCATCCGTGAAAAAAGAATGGAATGCTTGATCAAACTTCAACTATTAACTAATTAATAAAGTTTTTCGACTTTATCCCTTTGATAACCAGCCTTTTGCTTTGTTTTTCCTATTATTTCACCACACCCAACACCCCACACCCCAGACCCAAGATTGATAATATTTGTAGCAAACATTTATCAATTTGGTATAAAAAGATAAGTGTACCTCACGAGCTTATAGCGGTTTTCACAAAGGTAGACTACAGAAAAATATAAGTATGTTTGAATTTAGATAAGTTACAAACTTGATAGCTGTATTCTATGTTAATGAAAACCGCTATAAGAAAGGCTATAAGCAAATTTTTATTAAAAAAAATAATCTTACAAATATAAAACTTTTTATATAGGAGAATAAAAAAAAAGCCACACTTCCGCTTTATAGAGACAAATTTTTAACAGTAAAATTGGATTTGTCGCTATACTTAAAGCTAGGCGATCGCCCTGATTATTTTTCTACGCTATAAATTATCAATTTGTTGGGAAAAGCAAAGAGCAGCACTGGCATAATCTCCTTGAATAAGCTTTTTGCCATTGGTGCAAAGTTGTTGATAAATTACCCGGAACTAAAGATGAGGAAATCATCGGAATTTTAACCCTATACCTGAGATTTATCAAAATAGCATCATTGTCAATTTTCTTTAGATCATAAATTGTGGTAACGGATAATCGGTAATAATTTATATTTAACAATATATATTTATTAAGTATTACCGATTACCATTTGAGTTAATTAAGTATCATTGCTATTATCTAGGCACTTTAGGAACCAAATCATCTTGCCAAGGAATAGAAGCAGGGCGCTTTTGGCGGTCTAAATAAGCATTTAAAGCATATACCATATCTCCACGAGTCATTGGTGCTAAAGGATTTATTTTGTTTGTACCAGGCTCGGTATTGACAAAGCCTTCATACAATGCTGTTGCCATTGATTTTGTTGCCCAATTAGGAATTTTATCCGAGTCTGGGTAATTTTTTAATAGGCTATTAGTATTTTCTTCAGGAAACTGAAATACACCATAAGCTTGAGCAAAAATAGCAAAAGCTTCTGCGCGATTAATTTTATAATTAGGAAAAAACATTCCCTCACGATAGCCACTCATTACGCCATTTTTGAGAACAATTTGAATATCATTATAAGCCCAATAATCTTCACTAACATCTTTTAATGTAATATTGGGTTTTTGAGAAAATTCCCTTTTTTGTAGGTCAAAAGTTTTGACTAAAATTGATGCTAATTCGGCTCTGCTAATAATGTCATTAGGATTAAAATTTCCCGCTGCATCTTTAGTCATTAATCCGGCAGCAACAACTCGTTCTACGGGGTCAACTATTTCTTGGGCTTGAACAATTACTGGTAATTGTAATAATGCGATTAGGGAGAATAAACCAACAAATTTTTTCATCATTTTAATTATTAATCAGATAGTTTCTGTTGATTAATTTATTGTAACTGAAACTAGGAAAAATTTTGATAAGAACATATTTGGTGGGGCTATTTGTTGGGCTAAGATTGATTGTAGAAATAAAAAAAATTGGTCGCGATAAATGTAAGCTGCTTTGGGGCGTTAGTGTGAGAGCAACCTGACCTTAGCCCTTTTCTGATCCAGTAGGGAGGAAAACTTTAGGGAGGGCGATCGCTTCCCTATATTTGCCAATATTAAGTAAACAGTTCCCAAGATATTAAAATAGGATAAACTGATAGTAGTCTATTAACAGGAGAAAACTAAATGCAAGTAACCAAAACTCGTTATTATTCTCCCGAAGAGTATTTAGAGCAGGAAACTATAGCCGAATTTAGAAGCGAATATCGTGATGGAGAGATAATACCTATGACTGGAGGAACAGTAAATCATAATCGAATTGTCGGTAATTTTTACGCGACATTAAAATATGGTATCAAAGGGCAACCTTACTAAACCTTTATGAGTGACTTGCGCTTATCAATACCAACAAAAAATATGGCGTTGGTAAATCAAGAGATGAAACTCTAAAAGTAATCTGTTTTTAATACCTCTAAATATTGAACCAGAGTAACTGGTGAGTATCACCCCTAGTAGAAAATCATCCCACCAATTACCAACGCCAAAAATATCTATACTTATCCAGATATCATGCTAGTTTATACTCCCGTGGTTTATGTCGAAGGTCGGCGAGATACTATTACTAACCCTCAGATAATTGTGGAAGTATTGTCGCGATCGACAGAAAGTTATGACCGGGGGCAAAAATTTGAGTATTATCGCAGAGTAAATAGTTTCCAGGAATATATTCTCATCGATCAATACAGATATTATGTCGAACAGTTTACCAAAACTGAGGATGGTAAATGGTTGTTGTCAGAATATGAAGGTGATCAAAGCGTTTTATCTTTAAGTTCGGTGGAGTTTCAAATCTCTTTGTTAGATATTTATGAAAATGTAGAATTTGAGTAGGGGAAAAATAGGATATACTTGACGGTTATCTTAGATTTAATCAATTTTTATTGAGCTATTATTCTAAGGTATAGGGGCATTTTGTTGGAAAATAATTAAGTTTATTCTTAGCTTTAATAAACTTGAGGATGTCTCGATCAATAAATAATAATTCTGCTGTTAAATAATTGAGCAAATTATTAGTCAAACAGCGTTTTAATTGAATTTTCAAATGAACAATTTCTGCCTCTTAACAATTGGCATTTTCGGTAAGTTAAGTTTGCCAATATTTATACAGAAGTAGAGGTCGGATTATTTGCTGGAGGAAACTTTCTACAGCGTTTTTTCATTTCTGCCCAAGGCTTCTAATTCCTCAATTAAGTTTTCATAATCTAGTTGTTTTAGTTGACGGTTTTTGAGCAGTTTGATAGTTTCTTCTAACTAGCGATCGTATTCAGTTTCGTAGAGTGGCTTTAAATCAGTGATGAAATTTATCATGTTTAAGATTTTTGATGAAAATTTTACTAGATAAAAATTATATTGTATCATAATTTAGATTCAATTTTCAACTTACTCTATATACAATAATTTATGCTTGATTTTATTCATCAACCAAATAGTGAAGTTCGTCTTGGTAATTATTTACAACTTCAACTTCAGCAGCGTCAATGGACTCAATTTAGAGCAGCAGTTGCTTTTGTAAAATATTCAGGAGTACGACACATTTCCAAACTTTTAAATGAGTTTTCATATAATGCTTTTGTGAAAATTTCCGTCGGTATAGATCATGATGGTACGTCAATGGAAGGGTTAAGTGAGCTACTGAATAGTATTGAAAATAGAGGAGAAATTTGGGTTTACCACAATGACAATAATTATTCTACTTTTCACCCCAAACTCTACTTATTTAAAAATGATACTGAGGCAAACGTTTTAGTAGGTTCCGGTAATTTAACAGAAGGTGGACTATTTACAAATTATGAAGCATCCTTTTGTGTTTTACTGAACCTAAAAATAGATGTCAATGTGATTCTTTTACGCAAAATTGAAGCAATTCTTGACTTATGGTCGGATCGAGAGCAAGATACAGCTCAACTTCTAACATCAGAGTTACTTAATCAGTTAGTAAGGAATAAATATGTAAAGGGTGAAACACAAGTACGAGCAACTCAAGAATTGGCTTCTTCAAGAAATAGGACTTCTTTATTTGCCAATATTCAAGTTCCAAGAGCTCCTGCACCTCCAAGACAAACCCCAGATGAACCAGAAGATTTATTAGAAGAAGATTTCGAGGTAGAAATTCCGGAACCTGTAGCTGCACCTGGAGGAAACTTTACAGGTTTTGCTATGACACTTCAGAGAACAGATGTTGGTCGTGGACAAACGACTACTGGTACATCAGCGCGATCGCCAGAAATTTTTATCCCCCTCTCAGCACGAGATTACGACCCTGAATTTTGGGGTTGGCCTGGTGATTTTACACCCGATCCAAAAAAGCCCAGAAAAATGGATCGAAGGAATGTAAAGATGCGAGTTGGTATCACTACTGTGGATGTTAATATGATGACTTGGCCAGACAAGCATGATTTTCGGCTCCGTAGTGAAGCACTTCGGAGTGCAGGGAATGTGGGGGATATTCTGAGAATTGAACGAACAGACGGACAAGGTGGATTTGCATACTATGTAGAGATTATCCCTCAAGGAACTCTACAATATTCACAATTTTTAGCTTTATGTGTAAATTCAGTCCGCAACTCAAAAAAAAGATGGGGTTATTATTAAATGTAAGCATTCAGCAGTCAGCCATCAGCTGTCAGTTTCATTACCTTTAGTTGACAATTCGAGCTAGTCATTCTTGTGCTTTAATTTATGGGTTAAAAATGTAGTATAAGTTAAACCAATGTTTATTTAATTCATTTTTATTGCTGTTTGCGTAGCATTCCGAAGGAAGAGCTGACCGCTAATAGCTGTTTGTGCAGCATTCCGCAGGAAATGCTTACTATTAAATTGAACGTCTAAAGAATAAAATCACCTCAGATGCAACAGCATTTTTCTTAAAAATATTCCGCGAAGCTAACATATCCATCTCAATTTTTTCTACTATTTCCAAACCTACCATTTCTCCAATATCTACTAATAATTTTGCAGTTTCAATCTCAACCCTTTCTCCTCCAGCAATTGTATGATTATTACCAATCACAATATAAGCAAAAGCTCCTGGTTTTAAAAGTTGTAATATCTCCTGGAAAACTTCTCGCATATCAAAAAAATACTTTGCCAATAAAGCAGCTAAATTGCGTCTTCTAAAACCAACATTTGACTGAGTATTTAATCTGTCTATTTTTTCAATTAACGCAATGAAAGATTGAGGTAAAAGTGCTTTTTTATGCTGAAAATATTCCCAATAATCTCGCCGTTGTTTTTCTGTTATTTCTCGGTTGCCAATCATTTTTAAATCTTGTTTGCGGTGTTGCGATCGCGACAACAAATTCAAATAACATAAACTCAAGCGATCGGTATCTAAATAAGGCAGCGCTGTAGCATAGGGAGGAGAGGTAATTACCACATCTACCTTACCTATTAAATCTTGCCAAGTAGTGGTTAGTTTTCTAGCATCACAACCTTGAATATCAAAAGTTCCTAGCTGTGAATCTTGATTTTGATAGAGGAAAGATAGAACAGTTTTAACTGAATTTTCTAGCTCGTTTAAAAATTCTTGGGTTGGCTGAATATTGGCAGTATTAATTATTTCTTTTCGCACTCTCAGATCGGTTTCTTTTTGCCAAGAAACTTTCCGAATAATATTACTCAGAGAAAGCTGCATGAAATTTTGCATAGTATTATTTTCCACCGATTTTATCAAAAGAGTGATTTTGTCAAGTTCTGCTAAAATATCCTTGTCAAACCAACGATTCAGATAGATTTGATTTTCTCTTGGTAAAGTAGAAAAGTAATGTAGTTTAGCTGAGGATTTTGTAGTTTTTAATTTGCTGATACTATTGACTAATTTTTGGTAACTTTCTAACAGTTTATCAGGTGGAAATGACAATAAATCGCACTTTGTTTTTCCTATTAATACTGAGAGAGGATTCATATCTAACCCCACTCCATGATAACCTCCTAAAACTGCTTCTACTAAAGTCGTACCACTACCACTCATTGGGTCAATAATAATTCCTTTTTCTGGCACTTTAGCAATATTAATTAAACTCCGAACAAGTTGGGGAAAAAACTTGCCTCGGTATTCATGTATGCCATGAGTTCCATATCTTAAACAGCGCCGTTTTGGTAAAATTATCGATTGAGAAAACGGTACATTTTTGGAAATTGATTCTAATTCTTGATGAGCAGTATTAACAGTAGCTTCTCGTCTTACTTGGGTGGTAATGTATGTTTTATCCTCCTGAATCACTGATTCCCAATAAGATAATTTACTCGCTAAAATATTTGCTGGTAAATTAGAGAAAACTTCAAAGTATAATGCTTCTTTTTCTGTAGTTAAAGCATAAGGTTCAGAACCTGTAAGTGTAGTTAGTTCAGATAATGCTAATTTTCGTTCAAAGGGTTGAATATATGGTTTAATTTGACACTTAAACAATGGTTTTCCAGAATTTTGTAGAATAAGAATTTGTTCTGTTTTAATTCTACCAATAGCTGGATTAAAAGATTTTTTTCTATCTTGCATTTGTCTATGAATACGTTTGATTTCAGAAAAACCATAATCTTTAGCTACCTTAGAGATTAGATCGACATTACTAATTTTTTTACCTTTAATCAAAGAATCTCCTACAACAAAACAAGCATATCTGTTAAATTTTAAATGTTCTCCTAACCACTCAAAAATAGTTGTCATTTCTGAACGGAATGTTTCTATTGTCGCACCTTTAGAACTTTTACTACTATATTTGCGATGACTACCTATTTCTTCTTGCTTAAACTGGGGTTGATTCATACCTAACCATATCATCCTAGTGCGATGGTAAAGGTGATAACTATAAGCATTAGGATAGGGAGGAGAACAAACGACTAAATCTACATCTCCAATATCAGGTTTTGTTAGTAAGTTACTATGATAAACTTGACATTTTACGTTAGCTTCAACTTGATTTGTAAATTCATAAACTGAAGCGATCGCTTTTTTTAAAGCTTTAGCAAAACGTTTGCTAGTATCTCCTGGAAAAATATTTTTTTGCCTACGAGTGTACCGAGTATCTGAGTCTTGTTTAGAGACAGTAACTACAATAGAAGAAAATGCTGTCAAAGCAACTTTTTGACTAGATTTTGTGGGGAGTTGCTGACACAAACTTAGTATTTCTGCTAGTTCTTCAACAACAAAAGGTTCAAACCAGAATGATATTGCTTTATCGTCGGGACGAAAAGCTGATGATATAAAGTTTTCTGTATTGAAAAGGGTAGATTGAGCATTAATATATATTGACTGAGATAGATTTTCTGCTCGTTTAACAAGAGAGTTTAATAATTCTTTATCTTCTGTATTAAAGCGAGTTGTTTTTGCCTCACTAATTAAACAAGCAATAGGATTAGCATCAATACCAATAGCAAAACGTTTAAGAGTAAGTGCTTCAACTAATGTTGTACCACTACCACAGAATATATCAGCAACAGTTTCTCCTGGTTGAGACAATTCTTGAATAAGTTGATGGGGAATTTGAGGAATAAATTTTGCAGGATAAGGATGGAGTCCGTGGGTCAGATAATTAGTTTTAGCTTCGGAAAAG
>JASJEE010000325.1 GCA_030064835.1 Microcoleaceae cyanobacterium MO_207.B10
TCTTGTTGTCGTGCTTGAAGTGCTAGGAGTCGCCCTTGTTCGATTTGATAATGTTGAGTTGCTAAAGCTAAAGCTTCTGCCCACTGTTGTGCTTGGGTAGTAGTAATTCCTGCATCCGTACTAACTTGCTGATATTTCTCTAACGCCTCAGTTATCTTACCCTCAAGTTCAGATTTCAAGTCTGGCAAATCTAACAATGGGTTGCCCAAGTCTGTTAAAATTTCCCACTGTTGGAGTAACGTTTCCTGAGTATTTTGCAACTGGTTAATTACTGCCTCAGTTCCCGGAGAAGCAGGTCTGGCTAATGTCCTGACTCGCCCTTCCCCACTAAATGGCTGCCAGAAACCCGGTTTCTCAGAGAAACCGGGTTTCTTATCTGGCTCTATAAACGGTGCGCGATAAATTGCTTCTTTAATATTTACCAACCCCGCACCAGTCTGAGCATCCCATCCGGGCGCATCTAAATCTGCTGCCGTATCTATTAATAATTGTTTGACTTGCTGGAAACTTAATTCAGGATTTGCTGCCCAAACTAAAGAAGCTGCACCACTCACATAAGCAGTTGCTCTAGAAGTACCGATAAAAGCTTTGGGATCATTTTGCCAAGTTCCTCCAGGAGCCATCAAATTTAATCCCTCTCCATAAGCAGAATAATCAGCTTTCGACTCAAACTGGTTTACTGCTCCTACGCTGATAATATTATCAAATTTCTGACTTGCTTGCCCCAAAGCAGACATTACATCCCCTGTATTTCCAGACGCCACAACTAACAAAACATTATTGTCGCGGGCGTATTGAATCGCTTGTTGTTCCGCTGGAGTTAGTTCGTAGCGGGTAGTTACGCCAACATCATCCCGTTGGGATAAATCAAAAGAGAGGTTGGCTATACCATGATTTTCTCCCGCTCGCTTCAACTTATCTACAAATTTCACCAGTTGAGATGCCCAATTTCCTCCCCTGACTTTAAAAGATTTATGTTTTGCTAGGGGGTTAACGGAAGCAAAAGTATTTCTGACTTGCTGAATGTGATTATCTTGGGTAAAGTCGATAAATCCAATTTTTGGTTGTTTTGCATTATCCGGCAATAGAGAAACAGCATCATTACCATTTAGTAGGAATTTGTCAAATATTCTGGAGTCTGGCTGACTTAATGCTTCTCCTAGCGGTACATCTAAATCAAATTCATTGGCTAATTCTTGACTTTCCAAAAGCTGTTGTAAAGTCGCCACACTACTATTATCTAAACCTAAATTATTCAGATTTTCTGGATTTTTCAATAGTTGAAGAAGTTCGGGGTTTTGTTCTGCAATTCCTATCAACGACTCCAGATAATTTTCGGCTTCATCGCTGTCTAAAGCAGCCAATAAATTTCCAGAATTAGCATTAATAACATTCTGCAATTCTGCCAAACCACTATTAATAGTTCCCAAAGATTCTGGAGCGACATAATTATTAAAAACACTAAATGTATGTGTTGCGATTTCTCCAGTTTCAGTAGTCGCCTGAATCGTAACTTTACTTTCTCCAGTTTTAGGTAATGCTTCTATATATAGTTGATTATCCTGCAAATTTACATTGAGAATTTCATCGTCGTAGCTAATAACTTTATATTCAATTTCCCCTCCTTTGGGAGGAATAAATAACTCAGAAATATCTATAATTTGTGAGGAATTTTCTGCCGTGAGGTTAATATCTGGAATATTATTTGTCAGCAAAGGTGGATTCAGATTAACATTAATCCTCCCACCACTAATGTCATATCTAGGCGGGTCTACTGGCATAATTAGCGGAGGCGGTAAAGTTTCTAAAGCTCCACCAATGTTAGGAACTTGTATTGGTGTTTGCCCAGAATTTATTAACGCTTCCAGAGTCGGCCAGGTAGATATATCATCTATATTAAAATTGTCAAATGCAGCCGGATTTTCTACAAAGTATTTATCAATTTGTTCGAGATAATCGTTCCAGAAAATTGCTGATTCTAGATTGGTAATATCTACAGGCGGATTAGTGCCTAAAACTGTTTCGATTAATTCTTGGTCTGTAAATAATCTGACAAGTTCATGGTTAATTAATGGGTCGTCTAATGGTGCCGGGCAAGAAATCACACCGGGGCTGATAATTGGTTCTAAAATAAAAGTTAGTTTTCTTGGCTTTTGAGGAAATTTATTTTGTTTTGCTTTGAAAAAGTTTAGGAAGAAAAAAAACATAATTTGTGCTTATAAAGTGGGTAGATGTTTTTTGAATAAAAATATAAATTTGATGTTGTAGGGGCGAATGTTTGATGTTGTAGGGGCGAATGGCCATTCACCCCTACGGTTTGGTTTTGTTAAGGTGATCGATCTTTTTAATTAATAGAGCTTTTTATTGGAGTTGGTGTTTCCACAAACGCGAACCAATACCCAAAGTACCTAAAACGATTAAACTTATTACAGATGTAGGTTCTGGCACAGATTGATTATCACCACTTGTAGTGGATAACGAATTAAGAGTTAGGGAAACTTCGTCAAAATAACTATCAGAAGACGAACCTTGATAACGGCTTGAATCAAGAGTAATTTCTATAGAGCGAGTTTCTACAGGTACTATTCTTTCATCAATAAACTGATTCCAGTCAAAGACATTGTGAACAGGGCGATCGGTAAAAATTTCTGATTCAAGTATGTTATTACTTTCATCTAAAAATGATAAGGTTGCTGTTGCAATATCATTTACAGGAGAAACAAGACGAGATTGTAATAAAATGCTAAACGAAGATACTATATCTCCCCGATCAATTTGCAAAGCTAGAGAGCTAACATCTATTGACTGTAGCAAGGCTTGAGAATCAGAAGGACCAGTACCACCTGTAAAAGAAAATTGACCAATATCTACTGGAGAAGGTAACAACCACGGTGTCGAAGTGGAAACAGTATTTATACCTGTGCTTAACCATCCAGTAGTGTCTCCCGTTTCCGCATTACCGTTTTGCACAAGTTCAACACCTAGTGTTGCTGCACTGGCAGTCCTAGAAGTTAAAGCTCCTGCTGGTAAGGCAACAGCTAGCTGAAAAATGACAAAGGAAGCTAAAGGTTTAAGCATTTTTTTGATAATCATAGGATTTGCAATGGTTAAATGTTCAATTGGTATTTTGAGTCAGATATAGAGGCGAATAGTAGTTCGCCCTAGATTAAATGTAGAAACACCTCTGTAAAAATGCGGTTACTGCTGTTATTCATAACCAATAGAATTCTAGAACAGAAAAATCAAAGCGTTGTCGATTTTCGACAGCGAAGATAAATCTTGTCGAAAATCGACAAAAAATGTAGTGGGAAATGGCAGTTCGCCCTACAGAGGTTTTAATTCTTAACTACGGCGTTTGTATCTGAAGAGAGCGATCGCTCCAATAACCGATTTTAAACTACAAATGTATTACATTGTATTATTGCGTATAGCGCAATAAAAGAGAACGAACACCGAAACCACCTAATAAAAACAGACCAAAAATTGAACCTGGTTCGGGAACTTTTTCTGTTTCACGCCCCAAGGTGCCACCGTCAGCTTCGGAGGCAGTGACAATAGTAACGGCATAACCAGGGAGAGAACCAGCATCGTTTATAGACAAGTAGCCGGGAATATTTTTGTTGAAGGCAGCGTGAGAAGATACACCCCAGTTACTCAAACCTGCGGTTGTTAAGCCTTCATTTACTGCAAAGTCCGAGGTCTCTGTGGGAATAACCACGTTATCTGTATGGAAGTAGGACGCATAACCCTCTAACTCATCCTTCAAAAAAGAGCGATCGTTTAACCACCATTGCTGACCAGCCAAGGCTACAATACCCATACCTTCAGCACTGCCTGCCCAATTAACAGCATTCACTAAGAAACCGAGGGGACCATTAGGACGAGGACCGGGGTTCCCATAACCGTAATGATTGTCTGGATCTTGACCACTTAAGAAAGTACGATTGCCCCTAGCTGCGGATATTGCCTCTTTGTTATTTAAAATCCCAGTGGGGTCGAAATTAAGTATCCTGTTTTTCGCGGCAGCTCCGATCGCCAAAACATCATAATCAGAAAAGTTAGGTGCAGCATCTTGAGGATTCCAAATAGTGAGATTCCAATCCAAACTGCCATCTCCTTCTGGGTCAAATGTTGGTGCTAGAGCAGCTAACTCTGAGATTGTTGCATTGTAAATATTGCTTTGACCATACCACAGAACATTGAGAGATGCAGCATTAGCAACAGAGGCCGAAAACAGACCGAAAGTAGTAGCAACAGCTAAGATTGCTTGATTGATTAAACGATGTTTTTGATTATTCATAATTATCTCTCTTGGTAGATTAGATGTAGGTTGGGTTTTGCTACGCAACATGAAAAAGCGACAGCGCAACCCAACAAAAAAGTTGTATCTGTTGTTGTTGGGTTACTCCTACGGAGAAGCAAGCTACCTTTCGTCAACCCAACCTACGATTTAGTTTTGTCAGAGCGATCGCTCCAATAACTGATTTTAAATTACAAAAATATTACATTGTATTATTGCGATATACGCAATAAAAGAGAACGAACACCGAAACCACCTAATAGAAATAGACCCAAAATTGAACCTGGTTCGGGAACTGATTCTGGTGGTGGTTCTGGGTTTGTGATATCTGAGAGTCGGCTACCTGGATCGAAACTGGTACCAATATGTGCAATTTGATTCGGACTATATGAAAACAAATTCTCATATATATTGATGGTGCGGTTGCCACCATTTTCATTTAAAACATGAGTCCCGATGGGTACGTTTGATGTAGATAACCCCTGTAGATGATTGGAGAAAAAGTCTGAACCAATGGTGTTAGGAGCAAGCATGGAGTCACCCACGAAAGAGCCGTTTGAAGTAATATGATTAATACCAGTGAAAAAATTATCGAAACCAAAATTAGCAAGAACTTGGTTAGCAGTGTAGGCAAAATCATTATGATCTGTCCCAATAAAGATACCTCCTCCTGCATCCTGTAGTGCTAGTGCTTGATTAACAGTCATTGCTCCAGCAGAAGCAGTCATAGTATTACTGTGTTTGTTGCGGAAGGCAAAGGAACTATCAAGGATAAATTCTGGTTGCTTGTTTGCTGACCAAGTATTGAGAGCATCAAAGTCTGCTGCATTGAGAAGGGAAGTTTTGTAAATACTGGCATCAAACCAAATTTGGTCGTAATAGTCGATAGGTTTAGCATTGAGAAAAGATGCTAAATCTCCTGAAACATGGGTTTGCACAAAATCAACATCGAATACATTGCCATCTTCATAGTTATCAATGAAATCGGCGATGGTGCTACGAAAAGGGCCTAAGTTAGCAGTACCACGGCCACGAATAGAGTTTAGGTAGAGAATATTGCTAGTTGCTGTGGCAGGTAAAGCAACAGCTAGTTGCAGAATGGCAAAGGAAACTAAAGGTTTGAGTGTTTTTTTTATAATCATAGGATTGGTAATAGTTAAGTTTTTGGTCAGATGTAGGGGCAAACGGCGGTTCGCCCGATTAGATTAAATGTAGAAACACCTCTGTAAAAATGCGGTTACTCTTGTTATTCATAATCAACACAATTCTAAAACAAGTAGAGACAAAAAAATTGTCGAAGATCGACAACTTTAATTGACAAATCCCAAAATTAGTCATAGCAATATATTCGGCATAAATTGAGTTAAAATCGACAAAAGTATTTTTAAACCTTGTCGAATATCGACAACATTAATTATCAGGATGGTGTCATAATGGTTTATGTCCTAACAGAAACAGGAAAGGAGAGAATTAAAAAAATTATTCTAGAGTACAACGATTGTCAAATTGCCAGAAAAACTAGATTACATCGCCATACTATATCTAAAATCATTAATGGTAATAAAGGAGTTCGGTTGAGAAGTATAGAAGACTTTTTTTACTGTTTTGAATTAGATTTAGAAAAAACAGATTATGAAGAAGTAAAAAATTATGAAAATACTACAACTATAAAAACTGGAGAATCTAAACAACCTCAAGATATTAATTCTTCACCATATTCTGAACTACCAAAATATGTGAAACGCCGATTAATCGAACAACAGGTTTACAAAAGTCTGTTATTAACCAACTGTATACTCAGAATTAAAGCTCCTAAAAATATGGGGAAAACTATTTTAATTAATCAAGTATTAGACCAAGTAACAATGAAAAAAAATTACCAGACTGTCTCTATTAGTTTTCGGGAAGCTGACAATAGCCATTTATCGGAATTGAATGAATTATTACGTTGGTTTTGTGCCAATGTTAGTAGTCAATTAGAATTACCTATTAAATTAGATGAATGGGATAATTTAACGAAAAGTTTCGGCAGTAAAATGACCTGTGCTAACTACTTTGAAAAGTATTTATTGCCGGAGTTAGAAAGCCCTATAGTTTTATTTTTAGATAATTTAGAGTTGCTTTTTTTTAACGAAAATATTTGTCAAGATTTCTTGGCAATGCTCCGTTCCTGGAATGATAAAGCTAGTAGAAATTATCTCTGGGAAAAATTACGATTAGTCATTTCTTATGCTGCAAATACTGATATTAAAATGAATCCTAATCAATCACCTTTTAATATTGGTACGACTATTGAATTACCAGAATTTACCCTAGAGCAAGTTCAACAATTCGCTGAAATTTATCAACTTAATTTGGATAATTCTCAGGTTAAGGAACTAACGAATATGGTGGGAGGTCATCCTTATTTATTAGAGTTAACTTTTCGTAGTCTTAAAACCTGTAATGGCTTGACATTAGAGAAAGTTTTGGAAACTGCTCCGACAAAAGATGGTATTTATCATCGTCCTCATTTACAAGAATATTTAGCAATTTTAAAACAGCATCCAGACTTAGCTAAAGTTTTTTTGAGGATAATTAAGAGCGACTATTTAGGAAGTTGGGAAAGTCATGCTATTAAGACACTTATAAATTTAGGATTAGTCAAATATCAGAATAGCCAAATATTAGTTAGCTGCGAACTTTATCGTTTGTATTTTGAAAGTTATTTAGGAGATGTCGAATGAATGGAATTTATGAATCAAATTTTTATTATCAGGTTGGAGGTAGTCTAGATTTAGAAGGTTCTAATTATGTAGCGCGACAGGCAGATATAGAGATTTATAATGCTCTGCAAAAAGGAGAGTATTGTTATGTTTTTAATGCCAGACAAACAGGTAAATCTAGTATGCGAATTAGGACGGCAGACCGACTGCGAAAAGAAGAAATTGCTTGTGTGGAAATAGACCTCATGGCAATTGTTGGAGAAGAAACTAATGTCGGACAAATTTATGCCAGTATTCTGCAAGAAATTGCTAGTGGCTTGGAACTGGAAGTTGACTGTTTAAGTTGGTGGTTGGAACGAGAAATTTTAGAACCTAAAGAACGTTTAATTGAATTTATCGAACAGGTAGTTTTAACTGAAATTGACACAAATATTGTAATTTTTATTGATGAAGTAGATTGTTTGCGAATATCAGATTTATCTCTGGAAGTTTTTCTGACTTTGATTCAATATTTTCAGCAACAACGAGAAAAGAATCCAGCATATCGATGCTTAACTTTTGCTTTGTTTGGGGTGGTAGAAATTTCTGATTTTTCCCATACTATTATTGGTAATAGAATTAAATTAGAAAGTTTGAATTTTTCAGCAGCATTACCTTTAGCGGAGAGATTATTAGAAAAAGTCGAACGTCGTCAGGAAGTTCTCAAAGAAATAATTTATTGGACGGGAGGACAACCATTTTTAACACAAAAATTATGTCAGTTAGTTGCCACATCATCCACCAAAATTTCTACAGGTTCAGAAAAACAGGAGGTGGAAAAATTGGTGATGTCACATATTATTGAAAATTGGGAATATAACGACGAACCAGAACATTTACAGACAATAAGAAATCGCTTAATTAACAGCAAATATTCCACCTACAAATTATTAAGGTTGTATCAGCAAATTTTACAACAGGGCAACATTTCAGTAAAAAATAATTCCCTACAAACAGAATTACAGTTAGCAGGTATAGTTAGGAAGGAGGAAAAAGAATTAAAAATTTATAATCCCATCTATGCTCAAGTTTTTAATCAAAACTGGATAGAAAAAGTATTAGGAGAAAAATATCCCACTAGAACCAAAGATCATATTCGGTGGGTAAGTTTACTGTTACTATCCTTAGCAAGTTTCCGGTTACTATTTCCGAAACTTTATGTCAAGTTAAGTGACTGCGGAGTTGATAATTATTCAGCCAAACAATATCAACTCGCGAGGTTTTACTTGCAATGTGCTTTACTGTTAAAACCCAATTATAAAAGAGGACATTATAACCTCGGTGCAACTTATGAAGAAT
>JASJEE010000316.1 GCA_030064835.1 Microcoleaceae cyanobacterium MO_207.B10
AATGTAAGTGGAATGCTCAAAAAGCGGTGCGACCCCGCGACGACGACAGCTCGCTTGCGGAACGCGCACCAAGAGATCATAAACTAGCAAGTGCAATTGCTGATTGTGGTTTTTATGAGTTCAAACGTCAGCTAACATACAAGTGTGAGTGGTATGGAAGCCAGATCGTGATAGCTCCTAGATTTTATCCAAGTTCTCAATTATGTTCTCACTGTGGGCATCAACAGAAAATGCCATTGAGCCAGAGAACTTATAATTGTGCTAACTGTGGATTTACTGCAGACAGAGACTTTAATGCTGCTGTCAACCTAGAAAACTATGTGAATAAGTAGGTGAAGTTCTCACCGATTTTAAGCCTGTGGAGAAGATAAGTTGCAGACAATAGTCAGTGGTCTTCTGTGAGACAGGAAGCTAGCTCCAAAGCTCATGCAATCATGCTTGGGTAAGTTTGGGTAAGTTTAGTAGAACGGATGGTCATTTGCTAACGCAAAGCTTTCCTACACGGAATGCTACCGCAAACGCTTTATATGTTGCGGAGCAAAACGCCCCTACACTAGGTAGGAACTCGGAAAAGATTTGTTTTTATACCAAATTCAACGGATTTTATATTACTCATATCGCTTTTCGTTTTGTCATCTGTTTTTCATTTAGTAATTTTTTCAAGCATAATCTTATTTTCAACTATTCCCATATACTTAAATCATAACTTAAAACAGTTTCTATTTCTTTCTCTATTCTCTCAAGTTTTTCTCTTTGTTCCCGAATCCATGCTTTTTCAATTTCCTGTTTTTCTGGTGTTTCTTCTTGATACCTTGCTTGAGTTTTGAGAAAATCTTCATACAGTTTAATTGCTTGTTCAGTCATTTGAGTTGCTAAGTCAATTTTCTCATCAATAACTGTAGCAATATTCTCTTTGATTTTCTCAAATAATTTATCTTTTGATTGTACAAACTTTTTCCAACCTCTCTCAAAAACTTTTTGCTTAATTTGTTGGGTATTTGTACCACCCATATAGTTAAAAACATTCCCTACAGCACTATCTACAAATTCAAAAACATCAAATCCAGAATTATCTCCTAATCCCTCCTCATGGATGTGCTTGACTATATTATTAATAGTATCAATTAAACTATCTATTTCTGAAATAATCTCTGCACCAAAACTATCTATATTTAATTCTACTGCCAAATCTTTGATACTTTGACTAATTCGATTTACTGACTGTGTGACTACTCCTAAATTTTGATTAATTATCGTCAATACAAAATTTTCTAACTCATTTTGGAAAATTCGAGTAAATTTATTCCCATAAGCTTTAGTTAATTTACTTTGTTCTTCTGTAGTTTCTACTTCTATTTCAGTTTTAGTTAACAACTGTTCTTTGAGAGTTGCTTCTAAATTTACTACCCATTCATCCCAGGTTTGATCAATTTCTTCAATAGCTTGATTTTTGGGAATATTTCCTAATTCTAATATTTTCACATAATACCCGCTAAATTCTCCCACTTGCAGCCAAATTTTCTGTCTATTAATTGCTGCAATGATTGGTTTATTGTTTAATTTGGATTCTGCTTGTAATAACTCATCTAAACCAGACTGAACTAATTCTTTTAATTTGCTAGCTGTCTGATTAATATCAAAATAATAACTATCTAATTTTTGGTGGTTTGGTTCTTGGATTAGAGTTTTTTGATTCCCTGTTTCTTGGGGGAGAGGCGGTAATTTATTAATAAGTTGATTGGCTGCTTCAGCAAAACTAGGTTCAAGTGATGGAAAATTATCTGGATTAAGTAAAGCATAAACTTCATTTAAAGCTTTTGTTTCTACATCTAATTTTCCTGTAAATCCAGCGTCAAGAACTGCTAAATATTCTGGTTCTATTTCTAGACGTTTAGCAATTACTTGTAAATATTTTTGTTCGGGAGTTTTTAAATTTCCATCCGCTATACCTACTTCATAGGCAAGACTAATTAATAATAGTTTTTCTGATTTTGAGAGTTGGGAAGTTAGTATAATTAATACTTTTGGTTTGGTATATATTTGATTTTTTTGTAATCCATTAGTGATTGACTGAATTAGTTGTAATAAGCTTTTATCTTGTTTAATAAATTTATCTATAGTAGTTTCCCATATTTTCTCTTCTTCATCTGTAACTGTGCCGTCAGCAAACATAATTCCTAATAGTAAAGTCACTAAACTTGCGAGAAAAATTACTGAGAAGCTAATATTTTATGGTGAGAGTTTTTTACCTCTAAGACGCGACAATAGCTCGATAGTATTAGAGTTGATTTGTGGGGTATTCATAATTTAAAGTATTTTCTTTTTTGACTAAGTTTGATATTATCATTTTATCTGTAATTATAGAATATAAGTTGGTTTAAGTTATGTCAAGTAATTTAACTTTTCTATTCAGTCCAGCAATTCAAGAAGGTCTTAAAAAAGGTCTATACGAAGTTGTTAAGAGTAAAGCGACGGGCGTAGCTTTGAGTATTGCTAGGGATGTAGTAACTAAAAAATTCGTTGGTCATGCAGTAGGTACTATAGTTAATTTTAGCCCTTTAAAACCATTTGCTCAAGTTGCTCAACTAGCAATGGGTGGCGCACAAATGGCGCAAAACCACTTAGGATTTCAGAAGACTTATAAAGTAGTTAATGAAGGATTTCAAGAAACTTATAGTAGGTTAGATGTAATCACATTAGGAATGCAATTTATCCAAAATTTAGGAGTCGCTCAAATAGCAACAAATGTAGGAATGGGTGGCGCACAAATGGCGCAAAACCACTTAGGATTTCAAGAAACTTATAGAGTAGTTAATGAAGGATTTGAAATCACAAATGATAAACTTGACTTGATACAAACCGCTACCGCTCCCCTACAAATGGCAACAACAGTAGTTACAGGTGGAGCGCAAATGTATCAAACTAACCAAGGTTTTCAAAGAACTTATCGCGAAATAGAAGCAGTCAAACAAGCACTTTTGAGTAGCGTCGCCACATTGCAAGCAACCACAGCAGTTATCGGTGTGGGTACTGCTGCGGGAGTAGTGTTATCGGGGGTCAACCTGTGGCAAACTTTGAAACTGCGGGAAGATGTCAAACAACTGCGACTAGAAGTTAGGGAAGGTTTTCTCGATCTGAAACAAGCGCTGAAAGACCAAAGTGCGGAAATCATCGAACATATTGACGAAGTTGCTCACGATATCAAATTTGAACAACATCGCCTGGTGCTAATTCGTGCTTACGGTTTATTTACCCAAGCTCTCCAACGCTTCCAGTTAGCAATGAAAATTCAAGATACCCAACGGCGCAACGCTGAAATAGATGCTGCACGCGGAATGTTATATCAAGCTTTAGCTGATTACACTAACCCAGGATTATTAGCAGAGGTCTGTGCTGCGGGACGACTGCGCCGACTCGAATGCTCTTGGGCAATAGATCTGGCAATAATTACTACCTATCAAGTGCAAAATGAATTGTCGGCAGTGAGCGATCGCCTTTCTCACCTGCAAGAGAAAATTTGCCAAGACTTACTCAACATTATTAAATTGTCTAATTCCGAAACTGAACTTGATTTTCTCTTCCCAGAAATTACTCGTATTCATACTCACGATCTAGCAGTATTAAATTCTTGGCAAAATCACATTAACTGGTTGCAAAATCTCTCCCCAGATGAACAACAAGAATTAGCAAATTTGGAGATAAATCCAACAGAAACATCAGAAAATAATCAGAGTAGCGACATATTTTCTGAACCATTAGAACAATTAATTTATGAAGACTTAAAACAAAAATCTCACTATCCTGCATTACGCGACCAACTTAATTTTTTAGTCAAGCCAACTTTACGTCAGAATTATGAAAAATTTATTAGTCAAAAAGCAAAAAATACAGGTTTAACAGCTTTTGCCACCTCTAATTGGCAAGAAGTTCCAGATTTAACCGTAGCCAATTTATACTATTATTTTCAAGCCAAAGAAAAGGCGACAAAAGAAACAGTTGCCTAAATGAAAAGCGCATATTTTAGAATATATATTATTTAGTTTCTTTGTATGGTTGTAAGCATTCAGCTATTAGCAGTCAGCTTTTCCTACGGAATGCTATGCTTGCCAGCAATAAAAATGAAAGATGTAGCTCCATAGACTTTTTAGGTTAACTGATGGACTTTTACAGTAACTTTTAATTCTTTGAAATCTCGCTGATTACTTTTTCCTCTTTGAAAGGTAATGAAGCTGATAGCTGTTAGCGTTTGCGCAGCATTCCGCAGGAAAAGAGGCGAGCTGACTGCTGAATGCTTACGTCTGGTTGAACTATTATAGCGGTTTTTACCCTAGTGAGGTACATCAATTATCCCCCGCGCATCCCCCTTCTCAAGGGGGACTTTTCGTTCCCCCCCTGTTTTATCCCCCTCCCGTCCCCCTTGGGAATCCCCCTCCTGTCCCCCTTAGAAAGGGGGAGGCCAAAGGATGCTTCGCTTTTGAAGGAGGGGAAGCCAGAGGATGCTTCGCTTTTGAAGGAGGGGAAGCCAGAGGATGCTTCGCTTTTTGTTAGATGGGGGGTGAGGGGGGATCTACAGCAGTGTACCTCACGCTTATTGGGAAATGCTATATAGCAATAAAAGATAATTGATCAAAAAATTACTGTAGAAAAGATTCTCAAAAATATTCCCTCGACTTTTCTTTAACTCATACCATTTCACTTAAAAATATCACAAATAGTTGGTAACTTATGAAGTCAAAGAACAAACAGAAATAACTGTAAAACTTAGGTTTCAAGTTATTAAAATCTCAGTTCTGACTTCTGACTTTAGTGAAACGGTAAGCTGTTGTGCATTTAAAAGACTTATTGTTGTGTACTTCGTTCAAAGGAAAACCCTTGTTAATTATGACTTCTAACTTCTGACTTCTGACTTGCTAATACTCATTTTTGTAGCCGTGTAAAAATAACTTGAACAGTTTTTTTGATGGAAGCTATATTTCACAATTTATCCCCGACAAAATTTGTATAACTATTCTTACATGGCTCCTTAATGCGTATTAGCTTATCACCACCTAACCTTTACCTGACTGCGGATCTAACGCATCTCGCAAACCATCACCCACATAATTAATTGAAAGCACCGTCAAAAAAATCGCCATTCCCGGAAAAATCACCATATGAGGAGAAGTCTGAATATAATTTTGAGCATCATACAACATTCGTCCCCAAGTCGGCACATCCGGTGGAAAACCCAACCCCAAAAAACTCAAAGTAGACTCCGTAATAATTGCATTTCCCACCGCTAAAGTCGCAGCCACAATTACTGGACCCAGAACATTCGGCAAAATATGAATCAAAATCAACCTCCCAGGGCGAGCGCCTACTGCTCGCGCCGCCATCACAAAATCTTTTTCTCGTACTGACAAAAACCCAGCCCGCACCAAACGCGCTACCGACATCCAGTTCAAACCGCCAATAACCAGCACTATCAGCACAAAAATACCTAATTCCGGTCCAGCGATCGCTCTCATTACATCCCGAAACAAATAAATTACCAACAACAATAACGGTAACTGAGGCAAAGACAAAAACAAATCAGTAAAACGCATCAATAAATTATCCAGCACCCCCCCATAAAAACCAGCCAAAGCACCAATAGTTGTACCCACCGAAATTGCTACTAACATGGCAGTGATACCAACAGCAATAGAAATACGACCCCCCACTAAAATCCGAGCCAATTGGTCTTGACCCAAATCATTAGTGCCAAAAGGATGCTGCCATGTGGGAGGAGCTGCAGAATTACTGAAATCAATTTTGTCAATGGGTGTTGTGTACACCCAGGGTCCGAAAATCACGCTCACAACAATTATCAGCAGCACTATCGCTCCCACTACTGCCATTTTGTCTTGGCGAAACCGATACCAAGCATTAGCCCAAAGGCTACTGGGAGGGCGTTTTATGGTGTTTGTGGAATTGGGACTTAACATAAAAGTTAAATTTTTGGCTTCATATTTTTACACACAAAATAACTTTCCCATAATCATTTTAATGATGGTAGAGCTACTGATTCAGGAGTGATTCAAATCATAGCATTTTGTTAGAGTAATGCTATGGTTGAAATATAGTTCAATTATTAACTAATTCTCCATAAATAAAGTAGGAATAAAAGAATTTATTTTTACTATTTTTGCGGTTAATCCTACACCCTAGACTTTCAGATATGTAGCAAAATATTCAAGAACTGATATAACCCAATATATTATTTCCTCCTCCGAGTTGCTTGATTGTACAAACTATGTTAAGGGAAAATCAGTTTTAAGCCATAAGTAAAACTAAAACAGTCAAAAGTCTACTAAAATCTCTAGATTTTATTGATGCAAAAATCAGATTTTGTGTTACAATGTAATATGATGCCCCAAAATAATTAAAAAATAGAAAAATTTTGATTGGTATTTTTGAGCAGATGTTATAAGAGATAAACTTTACTACCAATTAATAGTAAATTAATGACTTTAAACTGCTAAAAAACAGACATCTAAAGAGTAATACTAAATCGCTGTGACTCAATATTTTGAATAGTTCGGTTATCTCCCTCTTCTGAGAGTTGCTGAGTAGAGATGTGTTAAGTCATTATGAAATAGTAACCAAAAATTATACCAGGATTTTTCGGAAATAGTTCAGGAAGAGTTGTAGTTAACCTAAATTCTCTAGCAGTCTTAAGAAAAAACCAAGATTTTCTACCCAAAGGATGAACATTTGACCTTTTATTTTAGTCTAAGCTTGTAATACAAATAAAAAAAGGACTCATACTGAGTTTGCTATATAGATTCAGCTAGAAGCTATAAACTTTACAAATATAAATTATGTGTAAATTAAAGATGTTCTTATGATTTAAGTATGATTTCAAGGCGGACTTTTAGAGAGCGGGTTCGAGGTTCAAAGAAATTTTTTATCACTTGCTATGGCTTTTTCCAGAGAATGGAGAAATCTATTCTCATTTAGCCGTCTCTCAATTACTCCCACCATAGGAGCAAAAGACAACAACCGAGATATTTATTCAAAAGGAGTTTAATACTTAATTATGTCAACACTAAAGAAAACTCAAAAAACAACTAAATTGAACACTCGCCCGTACTACTCAATGGATACAGTTCGTACCTACTTACATGAAATTGGTCGTGTGCCACTTCTAACTCGTGAGGAAGAAATTATCTATGGTAAGCAGGTTAAATACATGATGGAACTGCTACAAGCAAAAGAAGAATTAGAGGAAAAGCTAGAAAAACCAGCAACTCAGAAAGAATGGGCAGATAATGTAAATCTCAGTGAACAAACACTAAACCAAGCAATGAAGCAAGGTCGCCGCGCCAAGCAAAAAATGATTGAAGCTAATTTAAGATTAGTAGTGGCGATCGCCAAGAAGTACCAAAAGCGGAATATGGAATTCTTGGATTTAATCCAGGAAGGGACATTAGGTTTAGAACGAGGTGTAGAAAAATTTGACCCTACACGGGGCTATAAATTTTCTACTTATGCTTACTGGTGGATTCGTCAAGCAATTACTAGAGCGATCGCACAACAAGCTCGTACCATTCGTTTACCTATTCATATCACCGAAAAACTCAACAAAATCAAAAAAGTTCAGAGAGAACTTATCCAGAAGATGGGTCGCAGTCCCACCCCATCTGAGATTGCCAAAGCTCTCGAATTAGAGCCTGCTCAAATTAGAGAATATCTCCAAATGGCCCGTCACCCTATTTCCCTAGATTTACGAGTGGGGGATAACCAAGACACTGAGTTACAAGAACTTTTAGAGGATGAAGCATCTTCCCCAGATGATTACATTACAGGTGAATTGTTGCGCCAAGACTTAAATACTCTACTAGAGGAATTGACCGAGCAGCAACGGCGAGTTCTAACTTTACGTTTTGGTCTAGAAGACGGTAAAGAAATGTCCTTAGCTAAAGTTGGTGAGAGACTCCAGCTCAGTCGCGAGCGAGTCCGTCAGCTAGAACATCAAGCCTTGGCCCATTTACGCCGTCGTCAGGCCAAAGTCCGAGAATATGTAGCTAGCTAATAATTGGGATGTCGATAAAATTGATCCCTTTATTGTTCTCTGGAAAATTAAATCATTCCCTGTCAAGACAGTGATTTTTGCTCGATATCCTGGCAGGGAATTTTTATTTTATATTCGACTAAAGTTAATAGGAGTAATACCAATTTTCAAAAAGAATGTGATGCTTGAGCCAACTTCAACTATTAACTAATTAATCAAGTTTTTCGACTTTATCCCTTTGATAACCAGCCTTTTTCTTTGTTTTTCCGATGATTTCACCACACCCAAAA
>JASJEE010000032.1 GCA_030064835.1 Microcoleaceae cyanobacterium MO_207.B10
TGCCAGAAAGTACGGCTCCTTCCATGCTAGCTAGATAGCGCTGCATTGTATAGTCTCCCGTGAGGAAGAAATTTCTAATTGGTGTTACTTGGGAAGGGCGACAGTCTTGGCGACCAGGAGTAGCTTTGTATACAGAGCGGGGCGTTTTTACAACATGATATTTCAACAACTTAGCGGGAGATTCTCCTGTAAAGTGAGCTGGAAATAATTTTTCCAACTCTGCCATTGTTGCTGCGACTATTTCTTGATCGGATTTACTAATCCAATCTTTAGCTGGTGCTAATACTAATTCCAACATGGAACGGTTGGGATTAGCATATTCACGACAAGTGTTACTCATGTCTGCATAGACACTTAGTAGGGGCGATCTGGAAAATAGTAAATGATCTATATCTGTGAGCTTACGATCAAACCACAGATGTAGATTTATTACTGGTATCCCTTCCAAACCGTTAAGCTTTTGAAAATATTCCATCTGCTGCCAAGGTTTTGGCAACATTACTTTTAGGGGATCGACTGGCATTGCTGAGACATAAGCATCAACACTCAGAACTCGATCTTCTGCTCCGTCTAATCCTCTAATTAGGAATCCACTAACTGTAGCATCATCGTTTAGCAGGAATTCCTTTATCGGTGCATTTAAGTGTACTTCCCCGCCTCCCTTGGTAATATATTCTACCAGAGGTTGACATAATCGTTCTGTGGGAGAACCATCTAAAAATGCCATTTTCGATCCATTTTTCTCTTGGAGAAAACGGTTAAGAGCTGTGAGAATTACAGTGGAGGATATTGCTTCGGGACCAATAAAGTTCAACGCTTTTGACATGGCGATGAATACTTCTTTTTCCACTCTTGGAGGCACATTTTGTTTTTTCAGCCATTCTGAGAAACTGTATTTGTCCATTTTCTCAACATATTTTTGGCCTTGGACTATGGCTGGGATTAGACCTATACCGAACCTGATTTTTTCTGGCCAGGTTAACATATCATTATTGCGGAGAATGGCCACCATCCCATTTAAAGGCGCTGGAAGGTCCGGAAAATCAAATCTAGAGTATGTTCCTGGTTTTTCTGGCTGATTAAAAATCATTGTGTGCTGTTTCCATTGCAGTCTATCCTCTATATTCAATTCTTTGAATAGTTGCAACATATTTGGATAAGCACCAAAGAATATATGCAGACCAGTTTCATACCAGTCTCCCTCTTCGTCCTTCCAGGCTGCCACCTTACCTCCGAGTACGTCCCGCCTTTCGAGGACTATTGGAGTATGACCCATGTCTGTCAAATATTTTGCACAGGAAAGACCTGCTAGACCTGCTCCGGCGATCGCAACTCGCATCTGCTTGGTAAAAACCTCTTGAATTAAATTTACTTACTTTTTTATTATTAATACTTTACAAGTTGTTACAAAATTCAGCAACACTTGAGCGGTTATTTTTAATTGGTATTAAAATCAATTTTTATTTTGTCCTATTTTTGACAAAAAACTGTAAGTGTGGTAATATTACAGGAAAATTGGTAAAATAGTATAACTATCTTAATAAAATTTAAAAATACCTAAGTTGGCTATTGATTAATAACAGATTAAGAGTAACAGACTAAGGTAAGATGCGATCGCTTAAAACTATAAATAGAAGTAGTATCTAGAAATAGAAATCAGCTAAAAAAGGCCAAGGATGAGTCCCAGAGACCAATGTCCTCATCTCAAAATTAATCAGGTGAGGCAATCCTCAAAGATCAAGGAATTTAACACGATAGAATAATCTACAAAAGGACAGAAAAAAGTAAACTAAGGCATGGGTAAAGTAGTCGGCATAGACCTGGGTACAACAAACTCCGTAGTATCCGTCATGGAAGGGGGTAAACCTGTAGTAATAGCCAATTCAGAAGGAATGCGGACAACACCATCCGTAGTTGGCTTCACTAAGGAGGGAGAAAGAATAGTCGGACAAATGGCCAGAAGGCAAACGGTTCTGAATCCCCAGAACACCTTCTACGGGGTCAAAAGATACATTGGACGTAAATACTCTGAACTCTCCCCAGAGTCAAAGCGGGTTCCCTATACAATTCGCCGAGATGAATACGGCAATATCAAAATCAAATGTCCTCGAATGAGAAGAGATTTTGCTCCAGAAGAAATCTCAGCCATGATATTGCGGAAATTAGCAGACGAAGCAAGTCGGTATCTGGGAGAAGAAGTAACAGGAGCAGTAATTACCGTACCAGCCTATTTTAATGACTCTCAAAGACAAGCTACTCGTGATGCGGGGACTATTGCTGGCCTAGAAGTTAAACGTATTCTGAATGAACCAACGGCAGCATCTCTGGCTTATGGATTAGAAAATACAGAAAATCAGGTAATTTTGGTCTTTGACTTGGGTGGTGGCACATTTGATGTCTCAATTTTGGAAGTAGGAGATGGAGTATTTGAAGTAAAAGCTACCAGTGGAGATACGCAACTAGGGGGGAACGATTTTGACCAACGAGTAGTTGATTGGTTAGCTGAACAATTTTTAGAGGCAGAAGGAATAGATTTAAGGAGTGACCGTCAAGCTCTACAACGGCTGACTGAAGCAGCGGAAAAAGCCAAAATTGAATTATCTGGGGTTGGGGTAACAGAAATTAACCTGCCGTTTATTACAGCTACGGAAGATGGGCCTAAACACCTAGAAACTAGATTAACGAGATCCCAATTTGAGGGACTTTGTGGGGATTTGATTCCGAGAATTGGACGTCCTGTAAAAATGGCATTAAAAGATGCTGGTATTAGCCCTTCTATGATTGATGAGGTAGTATTAGTAGGCGGTTCAACTCGAATTCCCTTTGTCCAGGAGATAGTTCGTTCTCTGGTAGATAGAGAACCAAATCAAGGAGTTAACCCTGATGAAGTTGTGGCAGTGGGCGCTGCTATTCAGGCAGGAATTTTAGGTGGTGATGTGCGAGATGTTTTGCTGTTGGATGTCTCTCCGTTATCTTTAGGTTTAGAAACTATTGGGGGAGTGATGAAAAAACTAATTCCCCGGAATACTACTATCCCGGTGCGACGTTCTGACATATTTTCTACATCGGAAAATAATCAAACTGTGGTGGAAATTCACGTCATTCAGGGAGAACGAGAAATAGCAGTGGAGAATAAGTCTCTCGGAAAATTTAAGCTTACAGGTATTCCTCCAGCACCAAGGGGTGTACCCCAGGTACAAGTGGCCTTTGATATTGATGCAAATGGTATTTTGCAAGTCACTGCAATGGACAAAACCACAGGCAGGGCCCAAAGTATTACTATTCAAGGGGCTTCTACTTTGAGCCAGCAGGAAATTAGCCAGATGATTCGGGATGCAGAAAAATTTGCGGAAGTAGACCGACTCAAACGGGAGCGAGTAGAAAAGCGGAACCGTGCGGAGGCTTTGGCCTTTCAAGCTGAACGACAACTCCGAGAAGTAGCTTTGGATTATGGTATGCAGTTTGCTGCTAGGAGTCGTCAACGGATCGAGATGTTGATTGGAGAATTACGGGATAGCTTGGAAAGGGATGATGAGCGGGGTATCGATCAGGTCGGAGTTGATTTACAAGATGCTCTGTATGATTTGAATCGTGAGGTTTCAATTTATACTTCTGAATCAGAGGAGGATGATTTCTTTGGATCTGTGCGCCGGACAATTGCTGGAGACGAGCGCAAACGAAGAGAGCGTTATGATTATGAAACTAACATAGATCGTAATCCTCCAGATCGAGTTAGTTATAATCAGCCGACTCGACCGACTCGACCGACTCGTTATTATCAGAATGATGATTGGGATGATGATGATGATTGGCTTTAGTTATTGTAAATTTTAGATTTTTTTAGTTTTAGATATTTACTTAAAGTTAGGTAGTCATAAGTTTTTTATCTAAGATAGATAATCTAAAGTTTGGTATATTTGGGCTTCAAATAGTCAGGAAATTTTTTCTAGTTAAAACTTATAAGTTTAAGTTAGCAAATGCAAAACTTTCGGAATTACTATCAGATTTTAAATGTTACTAAAGATGCTTCAGTCGATGAAATTAAGAAAGCTTATAGAAGACTCGCACGACAATTTCATCCAGATGTAAATCCAGGCAATAAAGAGGCAGAAGAAAAGTTTAAAGATATTAATGAAGCTTACGATATTTTATCAGATATAGAAAAAAGGGCACAATACGATAAATTTACCAGGTATTGGAAACCTAAAGGATTTCCAAGTAGGATGGGAATGCGAGTACCTGATTTGAGAAATTGGGATAATCGCTATGGTAATGGAGCTAGAACAGAAAAAGACGTAGATGTTAGTGATTTTTCAGATTTTAATACTTTTGTAGACCAACTATTGGGTCGTCGTCGAGAAGTTAGAAGTCCAGGAACAGCAACAAAACCGAAAAATCAGCCATCAAATGTTTACCGCCCAGGTAGTAAAAAAGCAGTTTATAAAGCAACTGAACGGGAGCCAAAAAAAGATATTGAAGCAAGATTAAATATACCTTTAGAAAAGGCTTATGTGGGAGGAAGTGAAAGAATTCGTTTAGAAGATGGGCGATCAATAGAAGTAGATATGCCTCCAGGAATGGTTAGTGGTCAAAGAATACGTTTGAGAAATCAAGGTATTGGTGGGGGAGATTTATATTTGAAGATTACTGTAGCGCCTCATGGTTTTTATCAGTTGCAGGGGGCAGATATTTTTTGTGAGTTGCCTATTACTCCTGTTGAGGCGGTTTTGGGTGGAGATATTGAGGTGCCGACTTTGGATGGTTGGGTAAAGATGAAGTTGCCTATGGGCGTTGTTTCTGGTCAACGTTTGCGACTTGCAAGTAAGGGATATCCGGATGGCAGGGGTGATCGGGGCGACCAGTTGGTTGGAATTAAGATTGTGACTCCAAAGGAACCGAGTCAGGAGGAGATGGATTTATATCAGAAGTTACGGGAGATAGAGAAGTTTAAGCCACGGAAGGATTTGCCTGTTTGATTTGTTATGGGGTGGGTGAGAATAAATTTTACTTTAATAATATAATAGTGCGATTTTTATTTCTTGATGTTTAATAAGTTGAATAAAAAATCTAGTTTATAGATAAAGATAGGACATAGTAAACCTTAATATATCATATTTTTGCTTCCGATGCCAATCTTTGCTGTCTCTAAATTTTCCTACAACTCTTATAAAAGAGTGATTAAATTTTAATTTCTGGATATGTCTAATAGCTTTTAATTACTGCTGAAACTGACGAGATGCAAAAATATTTTCCCTTTTGATTTTTATAGATGCTTTAATAATCGGACTACTCTATTAAATTAGAGAGCAAATTATACCTTTGTGAGGTATACTCATAGGGGGCAAGATGCCCGCACTAGAGAGGTTTAAACATTAATATATGTACTTCATATACTTGGAATTTACTGTAACAGAATTTTGCCCTTTTGATAAAGGTTATCTCTTTTCAAAATATCGTCAATTTTACAGAAATAATTGACTATTAGACCTCTCCGAAAAAGATATAGATTTTTTGCAGGAATAGGGAATAGGGAAGAGGGAACAGGTAAGATATTTTTATGCAAAAGGCAGGAAAAAAGATTTTTCATAGCGACTTTTTCTTTCTTTAGCTAAGATAACTAATACTATTTCTCTGTAACAATGGGCTTAATAATTGCTGCTCATACCTTATTAAACTGACTATTCTTATCTTTATATTAAGCGCAACTTCATGGATAAATGGTATAAGAGGTTTATTTATTTTCCAGATAAGCACCTACTTATAAATAAAGTAAATTTTGAACAGGATGTAGGGAGAGGTAACTTAGAGTCATTATTCAATAAGAGTTGGAAAATTTTTGGCGTTGCTGAAATCAGGCATAAAACAGGTGAGTGAGTCACTATTAATAGTAAATAATAAAGAACTTTTTTTAACTACTAACTATAACAATCCTAAATGATTTGTGAGCAAAAGCTATAGGGTTTAGTCTCCAAACCTTACCAAAAAAGGGATTTGGAAACCCAAACATAAGGCTATTTCAGTTATCAGTTAACAGTTAGCCTCCTGGTAGAGGAGCTGTGCTAACAGTACCTCTGCAATAAAGCGGCTTTAAATTTGGAATATTCTCTTTTTTTATACCCTGAAAATGAGAGGCTTTAGACCAAGATTTTTCGGTAAAATATTACAACTCATTTAGGATTGCTATCTTATAGAAAAAAAGCACTTATGCTGAAGGAAAAATATTAGTTTGTTTGCTGAATTACATGAAAATCAAGGTTTTTTAAATCTTTTTTTGTAGTAGCTTCGTCAGTTTAAGGGTTTGGAAACCAAATGGGTGTGGAAACCAAACCCCTAGTCTAGCTATTTTTATTTCCCACCATAATAAAAGGCAATTTCCTTTTCCTTCAATTCAGCAAAATCTGCATTTTTCAACATTTGATTTAACTCTTCTTGGGAAATATGCTTCGCTCCAATACGCACAATACGAGACCGCATTGTATTACTAACCCCGCTCCTTTGACGTTGACCTTCTAACGCCATAACATTTTTATAAAGGTCGAGTTTTACTGATGGAATAGGAGACCCATCTAAATCTATTCCTTTAGCGATCGCTTCGTCAACTGCATCGGCGCCAGTAGTGGATGCTGATGTGGAAGTTTTTTCAGAAGACATAGTAATAAATTATTTGTGTTTGCATAATTATTTTACCTCCTAAAAGCACCCAGTCTAAAACTTTATTTAGGAGTAAATTTTTCCTATCCATCAAATATTAAATTTCAGCAAGAACAAACTCAGTCAACCTTCTCATATCTGGAGTTTAAAAACCTCAGACAGTATCGGTATTAACTACACCTAAATTTATTAAGTAATTAACGATTCTTTCTGCTATTAAATCTTCCTATATGTGAATTATTCATAATACATAATTGTTATTATGAATAATAACTAGGTTGACCCTGGTCAAGATTTTGATTTATTCTTAAAAATCCTCTTTCTAATTTAAGGAAAATAAGGAATATATTTTTACTATTAAAATCGGCAAAAAATCTGGAAACAATTATCTGAAAATCAGTATCTTATTGTGTAGATAAACTTGAAACAAAAAATTATCAACCACAACAAAACTATGTCTAAATCAAATCCTTGGCAAATCGGAACATCTCTATTAATTGCCCTCGTAATTACCACAACAACAGCCATACCAATAATTTCCAACCTAATAAAACCAGCCCCAGTAGTCGCTCAAACTACCAAAATATTTGACGACGTACCTAATAACTATTGGGCAAAAAATTATATAGATGCTTTAGCTAACCGAGGCATTATTAATGGATTTCCTGATGGAAAATTTCGCCCAAATGCTCCAGTTACCAGAACAGAATATGCCACAATGGTAACAGCAGCCTTAAGCAAATCTAAAGACAATCCATCTATTAACTTTGTCGATGTTTCTCCCTACTTTTGGGGTTACAATGCTATAAAAGATGCTACTCAAATGGGATTTTTAAGCGGTTATCCTGGCAGAATATTTGAACCAAATCAAAATATCCCTCGCGAACAAGTATTAGTATCTCTTGCCAATGGTTTAAAGTATTCGGCAACTCTTCCCTCTACAGAATTACTGAATTACTATCAGGATGCAGCCAATATTAGTAACTATGCAAAAAATAGTATTGCTGCTGCTACAGAAAACAATCAAGTTGTCAATTATCCGAATATTTATTCCCTCGAACCACGTCGCAAAGCCACCCGCGCCGAAGTGGCAGCTTTCATCTATCAAGCATTAGTAAATCAAGGCAAAGCACAAACTATAAGTTCAGAATATCTTGTATCTGTAAAATCACCCGTTGCTAAAGATTTTAAACTGCTTCAAGGTACAAACATTCCTGTTAGTTATGAGCAAGAAAAAATTCTAGTTACTCAAGAAGAAATAGTACCACTCAGCCTAATAGTAAAATCAGACCTAATTACATCCGATGGTACGGTGATTATTCCTGCAAAAACTGAAGTAGTAGGTAAATTACAACCTGCTGGAGGTGGGTCGAAATTTGTCGCTAATGAATTAGTATTTCCGAATGGTGAATATTTATTTATTAATGCTAGTTCTAATGTGATTACAAATACTGAAACAATTCGCAAAGGTGCAAAGGCAACAAGTATTGTTAAAAATGCCGCTTTGGGGGCAGCAGCAGCAGCA
This sequence comes from Microcoleaceae cyanobacterium MO_207.B10, assembly GCA_030064835.1. Taxonomy (GTDB): domain Bacteria; phylum Cyanobacteriota; class Cyanobacteriia; order Cyanobacteriales; family Microcoleaceae; genus JASJEE01. The sequence continues at coordinate 8,177 of JASJEE010000032.1, forward strand.
GCTTTAGCCCGGATAACTGGGGATAAAAAGATAGAAGCAGAAGAAGTTTTAGGAGGTGCAGGAGTTGGTGCTGTAGCAGGAGTTTTTCTCGGTCGTCGGAGTGTGGATTTAATTGTAATTAATCCTAATACTGATCTAGTTTTAACTTTGGATTCTGATCTGATAATCACCGAATAATTAATAATTAATAGTTAATAGTTAATAATTAAGAGTGGATAGTTAATAATTATTAATTCAACAATTCATGCCTTGAAGCCTCCCCTTGGATAGGGGATAAATCAAAAAATTTTCTTTTAGTCAATCCCCTGATTTAAATCAGGGGTAATTATTAATTATTAATTGTTCATTGTTAATTGCTGAATCCCAGATAGGCAAACTAACTTTGTCAAAAGTAGCTAAATATTTTGTAAGGAAACAGCCCTCAGCCCTCAGCATTTCTCATTTGTTGCATTTGAAGGAGGAATTAGGGTTTATACCAGCTTGAAAAAATCATCTTACAAATAAATTGGAGAATTAAAAAACACAATTCAGCTATAAGAAAGGAAAGATAAAAATGAGATAGGGAACAGGGAATAGGGAGCAAGAAATCAAGACAACTATTTCTCACTTAAAAATCTAGGAAGATATTTACCTAAAATCTCTCTATCTATCGGATTTTAATCCTTTCAAGTCTGACCACTTTGGGATTTTAGTAACTATTCGTTCTCTTAATACTTATTTGATAAACAGTCTCTAAATATCTGATTAAGATTTATTCCCTAGCCAAAAATTCTGGTCTAAAGCCTCCCCATTTTCAGGGAAATAAGAAAAAATTTTCTTTTTACTCAATCTTCTTCTTTTCAAAGATAGGTAATTATTAATTCTTAATTATTGAAAATATTTTCTCATAATTAGCTAGGCAAAATTAATGACACACTAGCATTTTTGTCATTTCTTGCTAGACAAAGCTTAGATAAATTTGTGGAGGGGTAAATAATTTTGCACACTCACTTCAAGCTGGCATTATTAACTATTATTGCTTTGGTAAAATAATGCCAGCCTTTTAATAATTTATTAATCAGTGATATAATTATATTGTCTTGACTAAAATCAATTATTAATTATTAAATATTCTGCTAATCAATTATGAGTAAAACACCTCGGATTAAAATTCCTTTATCAGTCAAAAAATATGTATTTGAACGCGATCTCTACCATTGTCAAAGCTGTGGTCAAACTAGCAAAGAAATAGAACTTACTATCGACCATATTATTCCCCTAGCGAGAAGCGGTAGTAATGAGATTAGTAACCTACAAACCCTATGCCGTTCTTGTAACCAAAAAAAGAAACATCTATTCGATCCCCGGTTTCGACGCAACTTTAGTAATTAAGCCAAATATAGAATTATAGAATCTGGAAAAATCTCAAATTTTTAGTAAAATATAACACAATAAAAGCCGAATAAATATATGGTAAAATCAACAAAGATAGGGTATACAAAAATCAAGCTATACTCTTTAATTGAAAAAATGTCTGATGTAGAACTGCAAAAAGCTTGGGAATATTTACAAATACTTCATTATGATAGCTCCATGTTAGCAGCTATTGAAAATTCAAAAGAACGCCAGAAACCAGGAGATACATTTACAAAAGAAGAAGCTCTACAAATATTATACTTTGCTCAACAAGATAAATAATTAAAGTAAAAAAAAATTAGATAATAAAGTGAGTTTAGAAGTGCGATATACAAGGTCTTTTATTGAAGACATGAAAGCCTTAGAACCCCTTGCCTACCAGCGAGTATATGATTTCGTTTTTATCAAATTCAGTCAAATAAATTACTTACAAGAACTCCCCGAATTACGAAAACTTGGAACCAGTGCTATTTTCTATAGATTTACACTTGATAATTACATGATTGGTATCGAAGTAACAGGTCAAATTATTAAATTTATCCGTATTTTACCAAAGCCAGAAATTTAGTCTTCTAGACTACAGGTGGCAGACGAGTAAAAAATAGTAATTCAGTAATTTTTATGGACTCAAAAAAACTCTGGGAACGTTATATTGAATGGCTTTACTACCACCAAGGATTAGAATTTTACGTTGACATAAGTCGCATTAAATTTGACGACTCCTTTATCGAGACAATAAAGCCAAAATTTGAAAAAGCCTTCCAAGATATGGAAGCATTAGAAGCAGGAGCGATCGCCAACCCAGACGAAAACCGTATGGTTGGCCACTACTGGCTCAGAGCCCCTGACATTGCTCCCTCTCCCGAAATTAAACAAGAAATTCTCCAAACGCTCGAACAAATCGAAACTTTTGCCAAGAAAGTCCATAGTGGAGAAATAAAACCACCTAAAGCTGCCAAATTTACAGATATTCTCTCCATTGGTATTGGCGGTTCAGCCCTCGGCCCCCAATTTGTCGCAGAAGCCCTCGGCCCTGATGACCCACCAATGGAAATTCACTTCATCGACAACACTGACCCTGCAGGTATAGACCGTACACTCTATCAACTCAGAGACCGCCTTACCAGTACCCTAGTCATCGTCATCTCCAAATCTGGCGGTACTCCAGAACCTCGCAATGGTATGATGGAGGTCAAAGCAGCCTTTGCTGCTCAAAATCTAGACTTTGCACCCCAGGCCGTCGCCACCACCACCCCCGATAGTAAACTAGGTAAAATTGCCAGTTCTGAAGAATGGATAGATATTATCCCGATGGCAGACTGGGTGGGGGGACGCACTTCCGAATTATCCTCAGTCGGTTTGCTACCCGCAGCATTACAAGGAATTGATATCCGGGCCATGCTAGCCGGGGCCAAAGAAATGGATATAGCTACTCGTAAACATGACATCAAAGACAACCCCTCTGCTTTATTAGCTTTGAGTTGGTATGCTGTAGGTAAGGGACGCGGGGAAAAAGATATGGTAGTTCTCCCTTATAAAGACAGCCTGCTAATGTTTAGCCGTTATCTACAGCAGTTAGTTATGGAATCTTTAGGTAAAGAAAAAGACCTAGATGGTAATGTAGTTAACCAAGGTATTGCAGTCTACGGTAATAAAGGTTCCACAGACCAACACGCCTATGTACAACAGTTGCGCGACGGTGTACCTAATTTCTTTGTCACCTTTATCGAAGTTCTCGAAGATCGTCAAGGAACTTCCCCAGAAGTCGAACCTGGTGTAACTTCCGGAGACTATTTATCTGGTTTTCTCCAAGGTACTAGACAAGCACTTTATGAAAATCAACGAGATTCGATAACAGTTACTATTCCCAAAGTCAATCCATACAATGTAGGAGCATTGATTGCTCTTTATGAACGGGCCGTTAGTTTTTATGGCTCACTAGTTAATATTAATGCCTATCACCAGCCCGGAGTAGAAAGCGGCAAAAAAGCAGCAGCAACAGTGCTTGAATTGCAACAAAAGGTATTAAATATTTTAAAGCAAGAACAAACTCCCCTATCTTTAGAAAAGCTAGCTGAAAAAGTAGGTACTCCAGAGGAAATTGAAATTATATACAAGATTCTGCGTCATTTGTCAAGTAATAAACGAGGTGTTGTTTTTCATGGAAATATTGGTCAACCAGCTAGTTTAGCTGTAAGCTATCAGTAACATCTAGTATCTGGATACTATATTTAGTCCTGAGTGTAAAGCATTAGAAGTAGGTTTTTGAGATACCAAAATCACAAAAATAAGTTATTAATACTCTAGGTACTTCCCTACTCCTAATGTTCACTTACTCCTTTATTCCCATGAAACCATGCCCTTAACAATTCTTGTTGTTGATGATGATTTGGGAACTCGCTTATGTCTTGGTGATTACCTCGAAATATCTGGTTACTCGGTAATCAAAGCTGAAAATGGTCAACACGCTTTGGATTTAGTAGAGAAATCTCAGCCCCATCTGATTATTACTGATATTGCCATGCCAGAAATTGACGGTTATGAACTGGTAAAACGGGTTAGAGCGCGTCCTACTTTTCGTCTATTACCTGTGATTTTTTTAACTGCCCATACAAGTACAGAAGAAAGAGTTAGAGGCTATCAGTTGGGGTGTGATATTTATTTGCCTAAGCCTTTTGAATTAGCAGAATTGGGGGCAGTAGTTCGCTCTTTATTAGAACGATATGCTCTGATTGCCCAAGTTTCTCCTCAACCTAATTCTTCACCGATAAATAGTCAGTCTTATGAGACAGAAAAGCTATCAAAAAAAGTATATTCAGAAGCTGTATCTCAGTCAGTTATTACAAATGCTCAGATTAATTTGACTGACCGAGAACAGCAAGTTTTGATCCTTATACTTAACGGTCTTTCTAATGTTCAAATTGGTAATCAACTACATTTAAGCCCTAGAACTATAGAAAAATATGTCAGTAGTCTATTTAGAAAAACTGATACCAGTAACAGAGCTGAATTAGTTCGCTTTACCATGGAAAACTACTTAGCTAATTAATTTTATTAATTTAATTCAGCTATTATTAATTACGACTTTTTTTTCCGAAATAAGATACTCTAATAATCCCTCACAAGCATCTAAAAGAATTTCAATCACATAATCAAATCCATCCTTACCGCCATAATAAGGATCGGGTACTTCCTTCACATCAAAATGACGGCAAAAATCACACATCAACCTAACTTTATCCCCATACTTACCAGCAGCATCTAACCTTAGTACATCTCGATAATTTTCTTTATCCATTGTTAGAATTAAGTCAAAATTATCAAAGTCTTCTACCTGAAATTTACGAGCCGCTCCTACTAGATTAATTCCTCGCATCTTAGCAGCATAAGTCATCCTAGCATCAGGTGGACTACCTACATGATAACCCCCAGTTCCAGCAGAATCACAAACTATGCGGTCGCGGTAGCTATCCGTAGCATTATCACTCAAATCATATTGTTCTATCAGATGATTCATAATATTTTCTGCCGAGGGAGAACGACAGATATTACCAAGACAAACAAATAATAATTTATAAGGCATGAATTAATCTTTAAAATCAATCAAATAAGCTACAGCCATTCCCAAGTAGGATACAGGTTAAAAGTTAGTCCACAATCATCTTGTATTGTAGCCACCTAACTTCAACCTGCCTACAGACATTGTATGTTTAAAATTGGATTACATTCCGGGTATATTTAAACCACCTGTCAACTCTTCCATACGTTCCCGCATAGTCGCAGTGGACTTACTATAGGCATCTTGCATCGCTACAGTTACCAGTTCAGAAATTACCTCTGCTCCTTCCCCCAGTGCATCTGGTGAAATTTCTACTCGTCTTGGTTCTTGGTTGCCACTCAAAAAAACCTTTACTAAACCACCACCTGCTACTCCCTCAATTTCCAGTTGATCTAGTTCTTCTTGAAGTTGCTTGGCTCCTTCCTGAACCTGTTGAGCTTTTTTAAAAGCTTCAGTTAGTTCCTTCATTTTGCCTAAGCCGAAGCCAAATCCTTTTCCTGATTGTGACATAATTACTCTTCTATGGTTAACTATTCTTTGTTTCTTGCCACTGAATCATTAGAGACCCAATGTTTAAATTCAGCACCTATAATATTAAGTTGTTCTAGATTCGAGCAAACTATTGAGAATCTAGTTGAAAGTAGTGCTTTTTAGGAGCGCATAACAACGCACACTACCATAAATCTAATATCATGGCATCTATCATAAGAATCATACCACTGCCAGAAGTTTTTAGCCGTTGATTAAAATTAATTCCATCCAGGAGCCATTTGCATTCATAATTTCTTGAAGATTTACCAACTCAAATAAGAGGTAAAAATCTTAACTTAAAGCTTTTATTAGAGCCTCATCCAGCTAGTAAGCTAAAAATTATCATCATTTTAGCCATTATTGCTAATCAGTACCATGATGTTGATTTATTGTTACACAGGAAGGTTCAGGATTAAGAAAAACTAGCTCTCCAAATATGATTAATAAAATTTATTTATTTCTTTTTATTCCCTGAATATCCAAAGTATTGTCAACTCCTAGTAACATAATAGATATTATTAGGTTAATACTCCCGAAAAATCACCAATCACTTTCACCTCTGGTTTTAATAATAAAGACCACTGCTTTTCTACCTGCTCTTGAACATAGTAAATTAGTTGAAAAATATCCTTAGCAGTAGCTCCTCCACAATTAAGAATAAAATTGGCATGACGTTGAGCTACTTGAGCCATCCCAATTTGATAACCTTTGAGCCCTGTTTGTTCAATTAACCAACCTGCAGATTCTGGCCCAGGATTCCGAAATACACTACCACAGCTAGGCAAGTGATAGGGTTGACTAGTCCTTCGCTTTTGAAAATTCTCAGTAGTTATTGCAGTTACAATTTGAGGATTATTTCCTGGTTGTAACTGAAAAGTAGCTTGAGCAACGAAGATAGACTTACCTTGCAACTTAGAATGGCGATAGCTATAATCCAAATCCCCAGGAGTCAAAATTTCTAACTGACCATTGGGCAAAATGACATGAACATTAACAAGTATATCTGCAATACATCGACCTTGAGCTCCAGCATTCATCACCACAGCACCACCAACAGTACCAGGGATGCCAACAGCCCATTCTAATCCTTGCCAACCCATTTTAGCAGCCTTCCAAGCCAGGCGTGGTAATGACTCACCAGCACCAACAGTCAAAAGACCTGTTTCTTGTTCAAAATTTATGTAGCGCAGGTTCCGACTAGCTACTACTAATCCAGCTAAACCACGATCGCTGACTAATATATTAGAACCAGCTCCCAGGAGAGTTATCGGCAAATTTTCTGAGTTGGCCCATTGAAAACTTGCTTGTAGCTGATCTAGCTTTTTTGGCGTGACATACCATTCAGCAGGCCCTCCAACTCGGAAGGAAGTAAGAGGAGCCAAAGAAACATTAGACCTGATTATACAATCAGTTCCGAGCAATGTAATGGGTTTATATTGGGGCCTTTGAGCCGAAGTAGCTATTTTGTAAGAGAGAGTCATGGTCATAACTAATGCTTAAATTATCTTAAATTAAACAGCCTTTTTGATAGTCAAAACTCAACTTAATGCTAATGATTAAGCAGTTTCACTAGATACAACCTGATAATGAGGTTTTTGATAATATGCCATGACTTCCGGAATAATTCTATTGAGGTTGCCAGCACTCAGAAATATAGCAAGATCTCCTGGTTGTAGAATATCATTTAAAAATCTAGTGACTGACTCTAAAGAGGGTTGATAGTAAACCTGCTGATGGTAATTAGAAATTGCCTCAGCTACTTTTGGCCCATCAATTTGTTGCTCGACTGGGGATTCTCCTGCACTATAAATATCAGTAACAACCACAATGTCAGCATCATTAAATGATTTAGCAAAGTCAGAGATCAAAGCTTGAGTACGACTATAGCGATGAGGTTGGAATATGGCAACAACTCTTTGGATAGGTATAGATTTATTCTTTCCTGTTATAGAAAAATGTGATTTAGATGTATAAGATTTTGGGTTTAGTTGCTGATTTTTTGTACGCAAACGAGCCGCTGCGAGAGTAGCATTAATTTCACTAGGATGATGAGCATAGTCATCAACAAATAAAATACCATTGCATTCTCCCCGGTTCTCAAACCGACGATGAGCCCCTTCAAAAAGAGCGATCGCTGAAGCAATAGCCTCAAATTCTAGACCTAACAACCTACCTACAGCCACAGCAGCCAAGGAATTACTCAGATTATGTTTACCCAATAACCCCAACTGCAACTGTCCCAAAATTTTTCCTCGTTCCCAAACACGAGCATAAGTAAAATCTGATCGATACTCTACAGAATCTACAGTATAATCTGCGTCACTTTCAGGGTTGAGGCTGTAGCTAATATTCGGCTTGAGGCTATTTTTTACAGTAGAGCAGTCAATACAACCGACTAAAGTTTGGCAATTTTCTTTAAATATTTGGAAAGTTTCTACTACTTGCTCTAAACTTTGATAATGATCTGGATGATCTAATTCAATATTTGTCACTATACCAATATGAGCAGATAACTTTACCAAAGAGCCATCAGATTCATCTGCTTCTGCCACTAAATAAGGACTTTCACCTAAACGAGCATTACCTTCCCAGGCATCTACTTCTCCACCAATCACAATAGTTGGGTCTAAACCTGCTGCTAGTAGCATAAATCCAATTAAGCTGCTAGTTGTAGTTTTACCATGAGTTCCAGCTACAGCAATGCTTTGATAATCCTGAATTAGAGCTGCCAATAAATCCGAGCGGTGAAAAATTGGACATCCTAATTCAATAGCTGCCTTATATTCTGAGTTTGTTTGATTAATTGCTGTCGAACAAACTACTTGGGGAAGTTGAGCAATTTGTTGAGTATTTTTCACCCTACCATTCTGTTTTGTTGTGATTACAGAAGCCGTATTTTCACTTAAAGAAGTAGGGGATAAATTTAAGTTTGAATTGTTTGACAAAGATAAAATTTGTTGTTCCGAACTTTGTTGAAATACCTCCAAATTTTTGGCATCTTGCTGCCAAAAAATATGAGTTCCTATTGATTGTAACCGCTTTGTTATATGGCTTGATTTTAGGTCAGAGCCATAAATTGGCAACTTACGTTTAGCTAAAATGTAGGCAATAGCTGACATTCCTATGCCACCAATACCAATGAAATGAAAGGGTCTACCAGTGAAATCAACAGATTTAGACATTAATTACTCCTTAAACACCACACCACGCCCATAACACGCGATATCATACCAGGAATTGTTTTTTTTAGATAGAGTTTAGCAGTAATTTACCAAAAACACTGTCTAGCTTAGTTAATAAGCTATATTACTCCTGATTTATTTTGTTTTCTATCAAATCTTTACCCACTGGCCATTACTTTTCCGGACATATATCAAAATGGGTCAAGAATTTAAGTCAGAAATTTTTTCAAGAAAATCCAAAAACTTTTATGATACTAGTCTGATTGAAAAATATCATTATCATTTAATACTAACCTTAAAAAAAATACTTCAAAATGTTAGTATGACAAAAATGTTAATGCTACTATAAATAATCTACTCACAGAAAAAAACTGAGTTCAGGAGTAATTGTCTGGCGCAAAATATTTCAAGATTGGTGGGGTAAGTATCTTAACAAGGCGTTGCTAAATACTGGGATGATTTCGGCTGACACGGGGACACACCAGACACGGGGATTATGGTTTCTGCTCGGGCGACAAAATCATCCCGCAATTATGCAATTCCCTTAACAAAAGTAAAGCACAAGTCCTGACTCAAAGCAATTACTGTATTAAGTTAGAAACGTCCACAAGAGTAGTTTAAATAGACCTCTCCAGAAAAGAGGGACTAGGGAGCAGGGAGTAGGGGGAAATAATTATAACTCTCCAGAAAAGAGGAAGCAGGGAGCAGGAAGCAGGGAGCAGGGAGTAGGGAGTAGGGGGAAATAATTTATGTTTTATTTACGATAATTGATTTGATTTTTGATTATTGGAAATGTCTAATACCAATTACTACGCATTAATACTATACCTACTTCGGCGAGGCTTCAACAGTTAAGTAATTAGCAAAATTCAAAGTCTGTTAAGAGACAATTATCACTCAGGAGCATCTAGATTTTCTGAATTATATCAAATAGAGACTTTCGGTATTAAACCCGTACTCTCTTCCCATATTAAAATCCTTCCTTTCTCCTAACTTCTAACTTCTAACTTCTAACTTCTAACTTTTGACTTAGCCGATCATACTATAATTAATTATCCGGATTCTATATTACCCCTCCCCCCACTTTCCCAGCTTTACAGAAATTGCATGGAACTTCCCTCGCCCATCCAAATCAGATGTAGCAAAATTTTTGAGATTTGGGATAATATTTTATCCACATAATTCAGATGAATCTTTAAAGCCCCAGTAGCTTAACCACTAAAGCATTGATAACTAGGGTACTTCAAAAATTAAGACTGAGAAAGCAAACTGGCACTACTTTCTAGCTAGTGGCTATTTCCAGAGATAACCGGATGGGTCTGTCCACTAAAAGGCCCAACTAAGTTTGACTTATACCAGATTCAAAAAAGCCATGCCTTCGCCGAGGCGGGAAATTGTTAAAGTAGAATTCGGACGCCCTTCACTTCGGAGTGGAATATTTACACTTGTTCTATTAATACCTACTGGACTGACACGCCTAAAACTGTTCAATGCAATAGATTTTTGTTTCTAGGTATAGTTATCTTCCCTCTCTTCCCCCAGGGCTAATTCTTTGTCGTCAGATAATATTTACAACCCTATATTTTTTGAGTCCTGTACTTCCTATACTTTCCACACTTCCCACACTCCCCACACTCTCCTCCTTTTTTTTCTAGTGACAATAACAACAAATAGACCCTGCCCTCTTCCTTGTAAAGCAACATTTTAGATGTGTCAATCCACTACCACCTACCACCTAAAACCTATAACCAAGCAATGTAGCAATATTTTATGAAAATAGTATTAATTGGCTCCAGCCAAAAAACTTGATGTTAAAAAAGTTCTAGAATTAATAGCAGAAATTTTGATTCTTTATCTTTGACTTTCAATAAAAGACATTTGGCAGTTGCCAAAAGATTGATTTTGTGAATTACTGGGATCATAATTAACCTACAAAAAAATTGCTAGGTTAACATTTTGCTGTATGATAATTGTCAAGATTAATTTTCTTTTAAGCTCTTCTAGCTGAAATTTCCATGACTTCATAAAAAGCAAAAAGTCTGGAATCTAAGTATGGCAGAGTTTAAGCTTGAAATCTATATCTGAAACTATGAAAAAGCAACCGGAGGGGCAGCACGGGTGCTTGAGAAAAAAGACTCGGAACATATCTACTAAATTTTATAAATTTTAATTTTTAAATTTTAGATAGGGAGTTACTGAGAAACCCATACTGAAATCTAGGAATTAGTATGGGGAAGCTGTCACAAAGAATGAAAATAGACTGCTGTTTTTAGGAGGTCAAAGGTGATTAGAGTTGCTATTAATGGTTTTGGACGTATTGGACGTAACTTCCTACGTTGCTTGCTGACTCGTGGTACAGACACCCAACTGGAGCTTGTAGCTATCAATGATACTTCCGATCCAAAAACTAATGCTCATCTGCTTAAGTACGATTCCATGTTGGGGACATTAAAGGGTGTAGAAATCGTTCCTGATGAAAATTCCCTTACAGTTAATGGTAAAACAATTAAATGTGTATCTGACCGTAACCCTTTAAATTTACCATGGGGAGATTGGGGTGTTGATTTAGTTATTGAATCTACAGGTGTATTTGTAACTGAGGAAGGAGCCTCAAAGCATTTACAAGCTGGAGCTAAAAAGGTGTTAATTACTGCTCCAGGAAAAGGTGGAAAAGTTGGTACTTTCGTAGTAGGTGTCAATCACCAAGATTATCAGCATGATGATTACAATATTGTCAGTAATGCTAGTTGTACTACCAACTGTCTGGCTCCAGTGGTAAAAGTGATACATGAAAACTTTGGGATTATTAAAGGTACAATGACCACAACCCATAGTTACACTGGTGACCAACGTATTTTGGATGCTAGTCATAGAGATGTACGACGCGCCAGAGCAGCGGCTGTAAATATTGTACCAACTTCTACAGGTGCAGCTAAAGCAGTAGCTCTAGTAATTCCAGATATGAAAGGTAAGTTAAATGGTATTGCGATGCGCGTTCCAACTCCTAACGTTTCTGTGGTTGACCTTGTAGCTCAAGTTGAGAAAAATACTTTTACGGAGCAAGTTAACGAAGTAATAGAAGAAGCTGCTAAAGGACCAATGAAAGGAATCATTGAATACAGCGATCTACCTTTGGTATCTTGTGACTATCGCGGACATGACGCATCTTCAATTGTAGATGCTAGTTTGACAATGGTTATGGATGGCGATATGGTTAAAGTTATCGCTTGGTATGATAATGAGTGGGGCTATAGTCAGCGTGTTGTTGACTTGGCTGAAGTTGTAGCTCAGAATTGGCCTTCTTAATGGTTTTGAGTTTTGATTCTGTTTGTTTGAATTAAAATGTCAAAATAAATAACTTTTTCATAAATGTTGAAATCCTTGGCTGAGTGTTAGCTGCTCGTTTGGGTAGATGCCTTGGCTATCTGTTAATAAAATGTCGGTGTTGTCTGTAGTTTTACCTACGATGGCAGCACCGACTCCAATTTTTTTGACTAAATTTTCGCCAATAATTGGAGGTAGACATAATATAAGTTCAAAATCTTCACCTCCATATAAAGCCCACTTTAATGCTTGTTCGGATGAGATAAACTTAGTTAAGGTAGTGGGAATGGGAATTTGACTGCGTTCAATTCTGGCTCCTACTTGAGATGCTTGACAAATTTGAACGATCGCATCTGCTAACCCATCGCTACTATCCATTCCCCCCACTAAGACAGCAACATTAGAAATATTTGAAGATAAACATTCACATAAAATTGGTAAAATGTCAAGCCTTGGTTGTGGACGTTGGTGAGCCAAAATGAGGGAATTACGTTCTGCTTCTGTAAGAGTTTGACCAAGTTCTGGATGAAGCAATAACTCTAAACCAGCTTTTGATGCTCCATGAACCCCAGTAGCTACTATGACATTTTCTGCTTGACAGTTGGAGCGGAGAATCATATTGTGAGGCTCAACTTCTCCAAAAGCAGTAATTGATACTGTAATTACAGGCGATCGCGTAATATCTCCTCCTACTATAGGGGTATTGTATGGCTGCAAACACTCAGCGATCCCTTGGTAAAGTTGTTCCACCCAGGAAACGGGTGTATCGCCAGGGATACCCAGAGCAACTGTAATTCCGATAGGAAATGCTCCCATTGCAGCAACGTCGGATAAGTTAGCAGCAGCAGCACGCCAACCCACATCTGCTGCTGAAGTAGTGCGATCGCTAAAATGTACTCCATCAACCAACATATCAGTTGTCACTACCAATGATTTGTTGGCTTGGGTTGGCAAGATAGCAGCGTCATCTCCTACAATATCTTGAGGGCAAAAGCGCTGTAATTTTTTTAAAAGTCCTTGTTCTTGAATGTCTTTAACTTTCATCGGCAATATTTTTTCAAAATGGTATTAGGCGATGGTAAAAATACTTTACTTTGAGCCATTAAATGTGGCCGAGGGTGTTCTTTTATTTCTTCATTTTCCTGATTTATTAATTAGGTTTTTATATAGCCTTTCTCTGGCTCGTGAGGTACAGTTATCTTTTTATCTTTTTATATAGAATTAGCTCCGAAAGTTTATAGGCAAGGTCTAATATTTTACAAGTATCAATTCTATTGAAGAGAGGCAAGAAAGATTCTATTTCATTGGTGATTCCCATCCATACTAGTTGTTCAGCAATTAAATCGGAGTTTTCTATTTCTAAAGGTTCTAACTCTTGTCATAGCGCTCCCTTAGTTTTATGTTCTTCCCTAGTTGAAAATCTAGATTCTTTTTCAATTGATTAATTCAATAAAGTTGAAAAATCCTCCCATTCTTCCGGACTCAGAGATTTGAAAATTTGGGGTAAATATTTGAGGGTTTTGGTCAATAAATTAGAAATATTTCCTGCGCAATAACGAATAGCGCTTAAAGGAGTATTCATTTCATGAGTCATGCCTGAAATCAGTTTTCCTAACCTCATTATAGCAATCATCAATAATTTATCACCTATCTGCTAACTAAATAATGAATTGAATAGACTTTAACATCAAGGAAGCCGAATTTTATAGTTTGTATAAACATGAAAACTGGAATATTATCCTCATAATATTTCAATAAAAAAGTAACCTTTAAATGGCTACTTTTTTCTAAATAGTTATTAATTTCGTCACAAGAATTTGCCGTGGAAAAGAAAGTTTGAATAGCATCAAATCAAGCTGTTTTTTTTTATTTGCTGTTGACAAGGTTTAATAACTACCCATTTTCCTGTGTTCGGGTCTCGATATACTTGAAAAGGATTAGATTTTAGTGGTTTTTCACAGTTTTTAGTAACCATTGAGATGCACTCCTACAGAGAAATTTTTTCTATTATTTCATATACATCACTAAAAGTAAGTGATATTTGTGGATAATCTAAAGTGATATAAATCAATGTTAGCAGTGATTTATATCACTTTAAGTGCAAAGGAATGTAATTATTTTTTAAAAAGTCAAAATGATATTACAGGCTAATGCAAATACAGAAATGTTTATCTATACCTCTAAAATAAAATCGTTGGCTTGAAGTGTAGGTGTCCCTTCTATAGCTGCAAACTCACTTCCAGTGCCGAAACCAGCGGTACTACCATTCTGATTATAGAATAACCCACCAGTTGTAGAGTTATATACTATCTCTGCACTACTAATAGCTGCATCTGCATCAGTATTCACAACAGCAAACTCACTTCCCACACTAAAACCATTCCCCAAAGCACTATTTAAACTGGTAAAAGTAGCTTTAGAGAGAATGATTTTATCGACTTCAGCACTACTGAAATCTTTAATAGTATCAACACCCATTTCAGTGCTATTAAAGGCAGAATTATTGTCAAAAATAAAGCGATCGCTATCATTACCACCAGCTAACCAGTCATTACCTTTACCACCAGTGAGAGTATCAAAACCATCCCCACCCTTAATGGTATCATTTCCTATACCACCATCTAGGATGTCGTCACCTATCCAACCAGTCAGAGAGTCACTACCCGCATCACCATTAACAATATCGTTATCTGCTCCCCCACCTAAAGTATCGTTACCATTACCACCATTGATTTCATCATCACCTGCTTGACCCTGAATAAAGTCGTTGCCACCGTCACCGTTGAGTAAGTCGTTACCCGTTCCACCTTTAATAGTGTCCGCATCTGCAGCACCGTAGATAGTATCCATACCATCACCGCCCTGGAGGGTATCGTTACCTACACCGCCATTAATTTCATCATTACCCCACCAGCCAGTAATAGAGTCGTTGCCACTGTTGCCCTCGAGGGTATCGTTACCTACCCCACCGCCGATATTATCATCACCATCACCGCCATTAATAATGTCATCACTGGCTAAACCTTTAATGGTATCGTTACCACCTAAACCGTCAATAGTATCTTCTAGGGGCGTACCTTGGAGATTATTTGCCTGGTCGTCTGGGGTAGGGCTGGATTCTAAGACAAATTCAAGAGCGCCAATATCAAAAAGGTTAGTACCATTACCATCACCATCAACAGGACGAGCTTGACCCAGTTGGTCGGTACTCGGAGCCCCTGTACTCGTACCCCCATCAATAGCCGGACTACCTGCTAGCAACGGATGAACCCAAAAACCATTAATCTGTGTCAATGAGTCTAGTTGCGGGTCTATGACTACAATATCTGTAGTGGCACGATCCTGATTAGCTTCAGGATACTGCAAATTATTTCCTAATCCTATCAGTTCCCTAGTGGTGTGTTGCTGAATATTCCAATCATTACCACCGTTAAATGCTGTATTCTCATAAAAAATCGTATTTTTTAGGGTGACATCGGCCGTTGATTGTGCTGACATCGCTCCTGCAACCCAGTAAGCATGATTATAGGCAATGGTGCTATTAACAATATCTGTATCTCCATAAAGCGCCATTGCCCCTCCTATACTACCAGAGCTGTTACCTAATGCTTGGTTCCCTGAGAAGGTACTATTGATAATAGTGCTCGGTCCACCCATCATCCATAACCCACCCCCTTGATGGCTGGAGGTATTATTTACGATTGAGGTATTTGCGATCGTAAATCCTTTGTTAGTGCCGTTTGTTAACTGTACTATTGCGCCACCGTTACCTTTTTGACCGTTTTCGGAGTTTGGTAGGGGCAAGATTTCGTTGTTTCTAAAGACGCTATCTTCAATATTTACGATGTCTTGAGTGCCTGTATATAGGTAGGCTGCTCCTCCTTCTCCTCTGCCTTTATTCCCTTCAAATGTACTGTTGGTGATGTTGATTTGGCCTGATGTGCTATCGCTACCTGAACTGGCTCTGTCTGTGTATATTGCGCCTCCAAAACCTCTGAGAAATGGTCTGGGGTTGCCTTCGTCGTAAAATGCTGCTGTGGTATCGTTGTTGAAGAATTTGGTATTGTCTATGGTTAAATTGCCCTGGAGGCTGTTGATGGCTGCACCATTAATACCAAGGTTGTTGGTAAATTCGCTGTTGGTGATCGTGAGGTTGTTGGGACTCCTAAATGCTATGCCTCCGGCTCCGCGTTCGCTGTTGCCTGCTATTGCTTTGTTGCTGTCGAATTTAGAGTTGTTGACTGTGAGGTTGCCTTCAAAGGCGATGTATATGGCTCCGCCTCCGTCGTCGGCGGTGTTGTTGCTAAAGTCTATGTTGTCTATGTCCAGGCTGGCTTGATGTTCGGTTCTGATGGCTCCACCTGTTTCGTTGCCGTTGTTGTCTGGTTGTCCTTGTGCGGAACCGTCGATTAGGTTGAGGTTTTTGAGACTAATGTCGGTGGGGTTGACTGATGCGGAGTCTATGTGGAAGATTCTGGTTTGGTTGTTACCACTGATGGTGAGGTTGGGGGCTGCTGTACCGTCGATGGTGAGGTCTCTACCGATGGGGATTTCTAGTTGGGTGGTGAGGGTGATGGTTTGGTTGGAGAGACTGGGGTCGAATACTATTGTGTCTCCTGAGCTTGAGAGGGCGATCGCTTCTCTGAGTGACCCTGTTCCATTATCGGAGTTGTTCTGGACTGTAAGTAATCCCATATTGTTTTTGTGGGTAATTTTTTAATTATTTTTTTAACTCTCATATATTTCTACTTTTGTTATCTGTTTTCAGGAATTGCCATCAATTAAATTACTGAAATGAAAATTTAAAACTTTCATTTTTAGAAAAATATTTTTTAGTTACTCCTACATCTGCTAGCAGAGCTAATTTTGTTATATATTAGTTATAATCAACTATTTTTATCCTGTTCTTTGTTTAAAAAATATTGTACTTTTTCTAAATAATTTTCTGCATCTTCTAACATAGGAAAGTGAGCAGTTTTTGGTAAGATAGTTAATTCTATATTTTCATTTAATTCTGCTGCTTGACGACCCATTTCTGCGGGAATAATTTGGTCATATTCGCCAGCTACTAATAAAGTAGGTACTTGAAATTTTTTAAATTGTTCTGGTAGCCATTCTGTTGCTTCTTTACTCACTGAAGTTAAGACTGTACCATAGGCAGCATCAAAATCGGCTAAAAGAAAATCTTCTAGAAATGTACGACTAATAGTATTAGGTAGAGATTTATATAGAAATCTTGCCATAAAAATTCTACTCATAAATGGAATTTGCACCAGCCATTTTGGGCGAAACATGACTACATAACGGCTAAATTTATGAAAAGTTGTAAATGTTTTTTCGTCATATTCAAAAATACCGCTACAAGTTAAAATTGCTTTTTCTATTCTTTCAGGATACATATTTAAAAATAGAGCCGCAATGGAACCTCCCATGGAGTGAGCGTTAATATAAACTTTATTTAGATTTAAAGCATCTAGCAAAATTGCTAAATCTTCTGCGTAGCCAACTAATTCATAATCATCTGTGGGATTTTTTGATTGTTTTAATATAGTTTTTTCTCCTGTTCCAGAAGGTTGAGGTAGACAGGAACGTCCAAATCCTCGTAAGTCATAAATTAAACAGTCAAACTGATGAGAAAGTGCTTTGGCTGTAGTTTCCCAATATCTGCCAGAACCACCCCATCCGTGCAAAAATACCATTACTGATTTTGATGCTTCAGTGGAATTTGATGATTTAATCCATTCATAATAATGTGCTACGCCATTGACATTAATATAAGATGTTTCTTGTTTTCTATTCACCCTAATTTGCTCCTAAGTTTGATTAAAATTTTATGTCGTTCTGGATTATATCAAAAATTATCAATAAAATTATCTGTAATTTTTTCCTGATTCTGCAAATATTTTTTTCATAACTTGAGTAAGCTGATATAGCAATTATCATACTTATTTAGTATACTCATTAGTTTAGTTGTTTGAGGTGGTAGGTTGTAGGTGAACATTATTTGTTTCGCGTAGCAATTCCTATACTGGGTTTGGTATGCTTATTGCTTGGTTTTAAGGAACACCGCATCTAGGAATACAATATAAATCAAGATAGCTGTACCTCATTAGTCTGGGAAACGCTATGTAAATTAAGATCATCAATTATAATTTACAAACAAATCATTTATTGTTTATTCTAAATAACCATAATTATTTTCAGGAAATTATTCTCCATGTTTTTCTAATATTTTTATGATGAATTCTCTAGCTGTTACTGGCGAAGCTGTTTCTACTTCAGCACTGTTTTGATGCAGCCACCAGCCTTTAGTTGTTTGAGGCGATCGCCATATTTCTAAATGTTCTACAGATGGGTAAGCGTAAAAACTTTCATTTCCACTACCCAAAAGCGCCCAACTCCAGTGGGTAAAATAGTCGTGACTGACTTTATAGATGGGAAAATTACCGCTGATAGGCATTCCCCACCCATCGATCGCAATCATTGCTTTTACTTGTCCACCCCGTAGTTGCCAACCCCAAGCTGCTCCTACTGTGCCCACAACTCCGGCACTAAAGGCCATAAATAGTAATGGAATATCTGTAGTTAAGGATTTTTTGTACCATAAAAAGTTTAATATGTCAATAGCAGAGTACGGAGCATAATCTTTAGTGGGAACAAGCAAGAAGTTACAAGGATAATTGCTAAATAATCCCTCGACTAACTCATCAGTCAGTTTCGGGTCGTGAATTCCTGGACAAATTATTACCGTCATACTTTTAATTAATTTATAAAATCTAAATTATTCAAAGGAAGAAATATTTTTTATTTAATTCTCTCAACACCAGAATAAATATTAAACTTTCTTCCCCGCAAAAAGCCGACTAAAGTAATATTAAATTCCCTAGCTATTTCTACAGCTAAACTACTAGGAGCAGAAACAGCACAAATTATCGGTACTCCGGCAGTTATACACTTTTGTAAAATCTCAAAACTCGACCGCCCACTCACCATAATAATATGATTATTTAAAGGTAATTTCCCTGCTAAAAATTCTGAACCAATTAACTTATCTAAAGCGTTATGTCTACCCACATCTTCTCGCAACTTCAACAATTCTCCATGAGCATCAAATAAACCAGCGGCGTGTAAACCTCCTGTAGATTTAAACACACCTTGACCTGTGCTTAATTTGTCTGACAAACTATAAATAATTTCTCTAGAAACTTCCATTCCTAAAGGAATAGCTGAAAATCCTTTTATTTTCAGTGATTCTATACTTGTTTTACCACAAACTCCACAAGCACTTGTTGTAAAAAAATGTCTTTCTAAGGTTTTTAATTCAGGGGTTAATTCTGATTTGAGAGTAATATTAATAATATTTTGTTTTTGCTCGCCGTCAATTTCTGGCTCTAAACAATAACTAATTTTGGCAATATCTTCACGATTTTTGATAATTCCTTCACTGTAGAGAAAACCTGTAGCTAAATCAAAATCTGCTCCTGGTGTTCGCATGGTTACTGCGACGGTTTGTTTGGGAAAAGTGAGGCGAATTTCTAAAGGTTCTTCTGTTGCTAATTGGTCGGAACGAGTAACAAAATTGTGATTTTCTACTACCCAAATTTGTGCTTTTGTTTTGCTACTTGGGAAATTTTTCATGTTTAGGGATTTTGATAACTAAGTAGTCGTGCAAAATAAACTTCCTATTTGAGAGAGGGAACAGGTAACCGGGAATAAAGAAAAATAAAATTTATGGATAAGATTGGAGATGTATCAGAAAATTTGTAATTAATTTTGCATAAGCATTTGGATTTTGTCTCACCAGTATGGGAATTGCTATGTCTCTTGTTTAATGCTATATCATTTCCCAGTAAGCGTGAGGTACAGTTATTTCGATCCC
>JASJEE010000033.1 GCA_030064835.1 Microcoleaceae cyanobacterium MO_207.B10
ATGGCATTTAGTTCAGTTTCTGTGGTGACAAATGCTTTACGTTTAAGAAAATTTAAGCCTCAATAGTAAGTTAAGTAAGTTGTAGATTTTAGTTAGTTTTGTCAAATTCCAATTAATCGTGTCTGTATCCGAAAATCACACCTAACTTTTGTAATAATTATAGTTTTTCCTCTGCTATTAACTTTAATTACAAACTTTCTATTTTAGGTAGCTGTAGTTAGTGTAAATAGCAGATAATTTCTATGATTATTAGATTTATATCGAGGATGGTATTTAGTTCCGTTTCTGTTCTGAAAAATGCTTTGCGTTTAAGGAATTTTCAACCCAAAGTAAATCTATAAAAATATAGGAGTCTAATGAAACTTGTTAAAGTATTTCATAGTTTTTAGAGGTGTTAGTGATTTAGGCGATAATTTTTGTGGAAATGGTAATTACCTAACTCCTAATTTAAAAGCATTTTATTTTTTACAAGTTTAGATTTTATAGCTTGATTCATCAACACCTTTTTAGAGACTTTTTGTCAAAAAAATTATGATTTTTCAGGTATGTTATACTAATTGAGTATAAGTTCGTGAGAAAGTATTTATGTCAATCAAGGTTTATGCTTTTTACAATAATAAAGGTGGTGTTGGTAAAACAACTTTATGTTCCAATGCTTCAATATTGTATGCTGAACAAAATCCAGAGAAGCAAATTTTAGTTATTGATATGTGTCCTCAAGCTAATATATCTCAATTTTTGCTTGGAGGCGGAAAAGCAGGATATGATAATAATCAAAAGTTACAATCAGCTTACTCAAGACGTAATGTAGTAGGTTTTGTTGATTGGATTTTGAAAGGTAATGCTGACTTTAAATTATTACCAAAAAATTCTACTTATAAAGTTCGAGCGTCTCTCTATAATGAGTATATTCCAGAAAATCTGTATTTAATTGCTGGTGATTCTTTTTTAGAATCTTTATCTTTAGCTCTTAATTATGCCGTAATTAATCCAGCAAATATTTCAGCATGGAAAGATTATATGACAGCAATAAAAAGATTATGTGAAAGTGAAAAAGTATCTGCATCTCTTGGTATTGCTTTACATCAACTTCCTCACCAAGGGAAAACATTTATAATGCCAGATGAAAAAGAAATTACTTTGACTAAAAACACATATGAAGAAGCTGTCGAAAATGTCGAAGATTTAGTCTCAAAATTATAACTTTGCACAACCTTATCAGCATTAGAGCGATAAACTTCTATTCTGCTACTATGGGGATTAACCAATACTCCTACTTGAATCCCGTAAGCAAAAAACTGTTGAATTTTCTCTTGGAGTTTTAGTTACAGAATCAGTTTTAGAGTAGACTTCAAAAATTAGGTCAGGTACTATAGCATTACGTTAATTGGTTAGGATATTTCTAAATCCTAGAACCCTTTAAAAGTCTGCTACTTCCTATTCCCTACTCCCGATTCAAGTAGCCCTATATATTCCAGTTTTTTATTATCAGTATTTTTATGAAAAAAGTAGCCGTGTTTGGTAATTCAGGTGGAGGTAAATCAATCCTAAGCAAAAAATTAGCAACAATTACTAATCTCCCCCTTTATGTATTAGATAAAATTAAATATCTTCCAGGAGGTAAAGAAGTTCCATATAGTAATTATCAACAAATTCACGACGAAATCTTAGCAACTGATGAATGGGTAATTGATGGGTTTGGTTCTATGGAAACTCTCTGGTCAAGACTAAATGAAGCGGATACTTTGATTTACATTGACTTACCTTTACCCGTTCACTTTTTGTTAGTAACAAAACATTTTTTAACAGGTTTTTTTGTACCACCAGATGGGTGGCCGGAAGGTAGTCCACTATTAAAAAGTTCTATGAATAGCTATCGCACTCTCTGGTTATGTCATAAATATCTGACTCCAAAATATCGAGATTATGTTAAACAAGCTGAAAACAGTAAGTCTGTTTATCACCTCAAATCAACTCAAGAAATTGCAGAATTTTTAAATTTAATTGAAACCCAGACAAACATTGACAATAAATAACTAAATATATAACTCCTAAAATAGGATTACTATGGTTTTAAGTAACAATTGAAAGATAATTTTTATAAAAGCGATTCCCAACCAAAGATTTGAATGTCTTGTAATGTTTCTCTAACGTTAATTTGTTCTACCTCTTGTCTGCTATATATACAAATAATCACTTCCCTCACAGTCTGATTTTTATTAGATAAATTTTTAATTATTTGTGGCAATATGATTTGCCAAGCTTCACGAGTAGAAAAAATTCTTACTCCAGAACCAAATAAGGGAAAAGCAATTGTTTGTAAACCCAGTTCATAAGCTGTGCGAATAGAGATATTAACCAATCCTTTAACTATGGATTTATATGGTCTTCTTAATAATCCATGAAATATTTTTTTTGCTTGTAGCTTGCCAGCATTTGTCACTACTATTCCTGTAGAATATAAAGAATTATATTCGTGAATTTCTTTGAAAATTTCAATGCCACCTACTTGTTTAATTCTGTCATTAACTTGACCGCCCATACTACTAACAATCACATCTACTTTTAAATTAGTAATATCTCCTTGATAAATTTTTACTACTTTATCATTTACTAAAAACTGACCTAAAAATCATTCTCCGTCGAATTTATATATTTTTGCTATTTTGTTAGATTGACATACATCTAATTTCATTGCTATAGCAGGAAGAATATTCCACCAAACTTTTTCTACATTAAGAAAACCTGGTTGTGTCAAATAAAAACTCAACCATAACCAATTCAATAATCCTCCGGGAAGATGACCCTTGGGAGCGTTGAGATAAAAGCTCAGTTCTTGATAGATCAAAATTTTATCTTCTATTTTCCAGCCTAATTTTTCCCCGAAATTATAATAAGTTTCTAGGTCATTAATTTGATAACTGTTATCTTGAGTCGCACCGCAACTTTTCCAAATTTCTTTTTGAATACTAAAGCCAAATTTACCATTACTATATGTCACCCAAAGGTCATCTATTTTTAGTAAGTCATGGCAAGGAAAATTGAAAATATCCTCGGCTCTTAACCAACCTTTTGATTCTCGACCGGATATTTTCAACATGATAGCTGTAGTTTCTAAATCCGCTTCGCGCCATTGTCCTAATGCTAATAAATCCCGCAACCGAATATACTTATTTTCATAATTAGAATCAATACTAATATTAGGAGCAGTATCTAAAGGAGAGTTTTCTATTTCTTCTGTAGAAATAACCTCAGTTAAATCAACATTTTCAACCAAATTATTTTCACTTTCAAACAACTCCAATTTTTCCAATTCTTCCGGATGAATAACAAAATAATCCTGCAACCATTCATAACCCCGCGCCAAAAGTTCATCTAAACTTTCAACTCGCCATAGATAAACCATACTATTTTCGCCACCCGCAACTAAATATTTACCATCAGGACTAAAACAAATACTTGTTAATTCCGTTTTTGAAGTATCCCATTCTGCTAGTTTCCGCCCAGAAAAATCCCATAATATAACAGTATAATCACTTCCCGCAGTTGCCACCGTTTGCCAATCTAAACTAAAACATACATCCACCAATTTTCCCTGATGGGCGCTCCATTCTGTAAAGAGTTCCCCAGACGTATCCCAAACTTTTACCCTATCCCTTCCCGCAGAAGCAATTTGCTCTCCATCAGGGCTAAAACTCACACTTCTCACCTTATCCCGATGAGCATCCCAATGTGCTAACAGTTGCCCAGATAAATTCCAAATGCAGACTTTTCCATCCCATCCACCTGTAACAATGCGCTCCCCATCTAAACTAAAACTGACACTGGCAATAATTCTGCGGTTACTCCGCTTTAATACTGCCAGTTGATCTCCTTCGAGATTGCGTAATATCGCGGTGCCATTAGCTCCCACTGCTACTAGAGATTTGCCGTTAGGGCTAAATTTTACTTCTAATATTAGGTCTTGATGAGGGTGACATTGACTGACAAGTTGCCCGTTTTCTCTCCAGATAGAAATGTTATTGCGTCCTGCTGTGGCTAGATATTTGCCGTCTGGACTGAAACTGGTGCAGGTGAGTCTGCGTTGATCGCTTTTCCACTGAGTTAATATTTGACCAGACATATTCCAAATTTTGACGCTGCCATCTTCTCCTGCTGTGGCTATTTTTTCTGTGGGGCTAAAACTAACGCTCCAAACTGTACCTTGTTGAGTTTTCCATTGGGTGGGATGTTTGGGGAATAAATTCCAAATTTTAATTGTACCGTCAACACCCACGCTGGCAATTTGTTTTCCGTCAGAAGTAAAACTGAGAGCAGTAACTGAGTTACTATCGCTGTTAAATTGAGTTACTAATTTTCCTGATAAATTCCAAATTTTGGTTGTGCCATCCGATCCTGCTGTGGCAATGTATTCATCGGTGGAGCTAAAACAAACGTTTCTAATTTCTTCGTGGTTGGTTTCCCAGTCAAGTAACTTTCGTTGAGGAAAATTCCACAGTCGCAAATTTCCATTTTTGCCAACGCAAAGCAGATATTCTCCGCCCCAACTCATGTTAATATCTGTCAGGGAAAAATGCTCGGTTTGATTTGCTTTCAATTCTGTGGGTTGTCGTTTTAATCCTTTCGACAGTCTGACTATATTTTCTCTGACTGAAACTGCTATACATTCACCGTCTAGAGTAAAACTAACAGTGCTCATCCAACTTGGATGAATATTTTTTTGTTTGATTGACCTGCCAGAAATATTCCATAGTTTGACTCCGTTTTCTGCTACTGTTGCTAAATTTTTGCCATCAGGACTAAATCTGATTTGAAAAACTGCGCCTTGATGACTTTTAAATTGATTTATTTCTTCTCCTTGTAAATTCCAAAGTCGAATAGTACCGTCTTCTCCTGCTGTTGCTAAATGGTTACTATCGGGGCTAAATTTTACACTCCAAACTTCTTTTTCGTGACCTTTTAATTCTATAGAATCTGGTTTTGACAAGTTTTTCAATAAAATTGTGCCGTCTCTTTCTGCAATTGCTAAGTATTTTCCGTCGGGGCTAAAGTTGATATCTTTTACCCAAGTTTGATTACTGAGGAATTGATTTTTTTGACGAATTTGCCTGAGAATTGTGTGTAATGTTGAGATGGGAGAGACCGTAGGATATTCTTTTAATAGTAAGTTTTCTTCTATTAATGCTTGTAGGTTTTTTCCTGCCTGAATTGTTAATATTAATGCTTCTACTTGACTTTTTTCAAACTGCTTTAATGCTGCCTCTGTCTTTGCTTCTATTTCCTGAATTTCTGCCTCTGAATATACAGCTTTTACTTCTGTTTTTGATACTTCTAATAATCCTGCCTCTAATAACTTATTGTTTACCCAATCCCAATTAAAAACTTCTGCATAAATTTGATTGTAAATTATTAAGTTGCCCTGATGTTTAACTACTAATCCTGTAAACCTTAATTCTGTTTGACTATATTCGTTATTAGCTTGAACTTTTCCATGCTCTAATATCTGTCGATATAATAATAGTAATTTGCCTTGACTCTGACTCCCATAAAGGAGGCGATCGCGGATTGTTTTTAAATGCTCTGGTTCGTCTTTTCCTTCCCAATTTTCTATAACTTGCGACCGGACAATTTCTGAAACTAATTCTGATTCATTTTCGGAAATTATCTGATTTTGAAATTCTTGACAATAAGACAAAACTACTCGACAAACTTTTTGAGTTAAAAATGGTTGACCTCCAGTCCATTTTAAGATTTCTCTCAAGATGAGATTACCATCATTAAAAAAATTATCAAAGCCTCCACTTAGAACCTCAGCCTCCTCCAATTTAAAACCTTCTAATTCTATAGCTTTGCCAATATTAAAAGGCGTACTAATATTCCGATTTTTGATTAAATCAGATGGTGTAGCTACTCCTAATAAAGCAAAAGATAAACGTTGATATTCAGGATTATCAGCCCGTTTATTATAACAGAAACGAATTAAACCAAAAAAGTCATCAACATTAAAACTTAAACTCAAAATACTATCAATTTCATCGATAAAAATTACAATATTTTCGGTTATTTCTCCGAGTAATACTTGTTCAATAAAATGATTTAAACGTTGTAAAGCAGAAAGAAAAGAGCGATCGCTCCACCAACTCAAAATATCAAATCGATCCAATAAATCAAAACCACTGGCCAAGCTATAAACTATCCCAGCATACCACTGTTCCGATGTAATATCCTGACTGCCAATGGCCGTTAAATCTATAGCAGCACACATAATCCCAGATGCGTGTAAACGTCGCATGGTTTGGACTCGCAGACTAGACTTACCCATCTGACGAGAATTGAGGACATAACAAAACTCTCCTGCCATCAGGCCATCAAAAAGTTCATCATCTGCCTGACGTTTGACGTAAGTAGGAGCGTCCACAGGCAGACTACCGCCGACTTGGTAAGAGTAGCTTGAATTTGGTTCTGGGTTCATTATGGTCAGAGGCCAGTTCGAGAAATTGTCTCCAAAATACATTATCCATTTTGATCGATTTAATTCAAGAACATTTTTCTTTACCCACAGAAAGTAATCAATGCAACATCGAAAAATTGTATAAATTAATTAACAACAAAATACAAAACAAGTAGATGATAAACAAATTATAGCTTCAGCTTCTGCTATTTTTGTTGTCACAATAAATTAGAACCACTAGAGCTACAACACAATATCTATTTTGGCAAACATTTAGAGCGATCGCTTCTATAAAGCTCTAAATTATTGCCTTTTTAATGTATATTGATAAGTAGCTAGGCATAATTAAATATAAAACCCTCTGTGTTATAAAATTTAAGTTTTCCTCAGATGCGCGTATATGGCATTTTATAACTTTTTTTGCCTCCCTACTTAAGAGGAATAAATTTGTAGTAAAAACCTAATTATATTTAAGATATTTAATAAAATGTAATTGCCAATTCAGATAAGATTTATCATCTTCTAGATAAGAACCTAAATATTTTTATTCTGATATGATGTCTTGATAAACCAACACCCCGTACAAGAGAAAGTAAGTATTCTTTTTCTAAGCGGTATGGAGGTATTTTATGTGTAATTACCATATCAGGATTATGCCAAATTTCCCAACCGCCACATTGGATATAAGATAAGGCTTCTAAATCTTCACTGGCTAACATAGAGTTACCGATTCTACCTGTAAGAAATAATTTTTTTGGAACACAATCTAACCAAGCTTGACGCAGAACAACAAGTCCAGCTCCAGGGGGGAGAATTCGCTGTTCTGATTGATAAATAAAAGCTTGTTTTCCACGGTCAATTACTGCTAAAAAACTAGCTATTTTCTCAAAATATTTAGGGATTTATTTTTGAAAAGCTCCCTCAATTTGACTACCAAATGCTTCTGCTTGGGGATGATTTTGAGCAAACAAATAAGCTTTTTCTAACCAATTGTTTTCAGGTAAATTATCATTATCAATAAATCCGACTAATTTACCTCGTGCTTTTTATATGGCACATTGTCGAGCAAAAGCTAATCCTTGTGTTGCTTCAAAAGTGTATCTTAATTCAATTTTTCCTGCCCAAAAAGTTTGGTGATGACGCACACATTCAGCAGTTTTATCCTGGCTATTATTATCAACTACCAAAACTTCCCAAGAAATATTTTGCTGATTTAATTGATAACTGAGTTTTTCTAAAACTTCGCCTAAACTATCTTTTCCATTCTAAGTACATCTAGCCACGGTAAATTCTATCATACATTTAGTTTTAGTTTACTGATTTTCCAGACTTAAACTTTGAAGTAATGAAATATGAACCCATGCTAATACTTAATTTAGGTAAATTCAATTTAATTTAATTCTAAATTTATTATGCTCCAACTTAAGCTTCCATATCAATAAAATTCACATGGCAAGGCCGAAGCTAACTATTATTAGGAGAATTTTATTTCTTTGGGCTCTCTCTTGTTGTCGCTCTAGTTGAATTTCTATTTGTTTTATTTGTTGAGCTTCTAATTGTCTTTCTACTTCTTGCCGTTCAAGTTCTTGACTAGCTGTTAAAAATTGATAATCTAGGTCACTTAAACTTTTATCTTGAGACCACTGGAGAGCATCATTTAAAGCACTACCGCATAATAGTCGAGATTTATCAGTTTGATTTGAGGCTATCCAGGCTTCAAAAGCTTGGGAATAAGGGCGCAAATTTTGTAGTTGTTTTTTCACCCAGTTAATATTAAATACTTCCTGGTAAATCTGATTAAATACTTTTAATTTTCCTTGAGATTTTACGACTAATCCTGTTAGTCTTAGCTCCATTTGTTCGGGGCTATCCTCAGCAGTTATTTCTCCTTGTTGTAAAATTTGCTGATAAAATCCCAGGAGTCTACCTGCAGTTCTTTCTCTGTAGAGTAAGCGATCGCGAATTGTAGTGAAATGTTCGGAATGGTCAGAAAATTCCCAATTTTCAATAATATATTCTCTGACTAAATTTTCTATTGATTCGGGTATTTGATTTGGGATAATTAGAAAGTCAGTGGATAAAACCAGTTGACAAATTTTCTGGGTTAAAAATGGTTGTCCGCCAGTCAATTTTAAGATTTCTGCTATAACTATTTCAGGATTGCTAACTTTTTCAGCAAGTCCTGTAGCTAAAGGTTGAGATTCTTGTAACTGAAAACCATAAACAGGTATGGCTTTGCCAATATTAAATGGAGTCCGTTTTTTATCTGTAATTAAATCCGATGGGGTGGCGACTCCAAACAGAGCAAATGTGAGTCTTTTATATATGGGAAAATCTGAGCGTTTATTGTAGAAAAATCTAATCAGGGAGAAAAAATCATCTGTGGGAAAGTTGAGGCTGAGAATACTATCTATTTCATCGATAAAAATCACAATATTTTGATTAACTTTTGGCAGTAATATTTCTGTGAGAAACTGACTTAAACGTTGTAGGGGAGAACAAGCAGAAAATTCGTTCCACCATGAAAAAAGCTCAAAATCTTCCAACAAGTCAAAACTACTCGCCAAATTATAAACTATTCCAGCATACCATTGTTCCGGCGTAATATCCTGACTGCCAATAGCCGTCAAGTCGATAGCAGCACAAGCTATTCCCGACTGTTTTAACCGTTGCATTGTTTGTACCCGCAAACTAGACTTACCCATTTGCCGGGAATTTAATACATAGCAAAACTCTCCTTCTATCAAATTTTGATAAAGTTGATAGTCTGCTTGTCGCTTAACGTAAGTGGGAGCATCTACAGGCAAACTACCACCGACTTGATAACGAAATTGTGAGTCATTTTTTCGGGTCATTGAGTTAAATGCTTGAGTTTGACCATAAATATTTAAAATATTTAATTATGGCAAAATCAGCAAAATCACTTATTTGCATTTTCTATTTTAGACTTTTGATAGTCGTCATTGGGAGGAACAGGCTTGGAAACCTCTGTATATAGGGCTTGCTGAAAAAAGTGGTTGGTAGGGGTAGGAAGAGGGGACAGTTTAGGTGATTTTATCTGAAGAATATTAATTGAATTTCAGCACAAAATATTCGTATTTTGAGGCCAATAAGCAGCTCATAACTAGGAGATAAATTGAAGATAAAAAGCACTAAAAGCCTTAGCTATCCTAACTTTTAGCTTTATTCACCAAACCCTATATGGGATTTTCTGAAAAAAGCATAGTGTAGGAAGGGTCGGGAGAGTGGGAAGACAAAGAAAATTGGAGGAAGAATGGTTCCTTAATTTTGCTAATTTTGCTGCCTCGCGTTACCCCGTTCAGGCTCACTTTTTGAGCAATTTCAACCGAAAAGCTGGTACTTTTTCACGATCTAAAAATGTTTTGATATTTAATCAGCAAGTCCTATATAATCCCCAAAAAAGCCAAAAAAAAAAGCCCCCCATAAGGAGAGCTTTTTTTAATCAATCAATCAGTTAAAAAATTAACCCTTGATAGCAGGAGCTTCAGCAGCAGCCAAATCAAGTGGGAAGTTATGAGCATTACGCTCGTGCATTACTTCCATACCTAAGTTAGCGCGGTTGATAATATCTGCCCAAGTATTTACCACACGACCACTGGAGTCAATGATGGACTGGTTGAAGTTAAAACCATTCAAGTTGAAGGCCATTGTTGATACACCTAGTGCTGTGAACCAGATGCCTACTACTGGCCATGCTCCTAAGAAGAAGTGTAAGGAACGGCTGTTGTTGAATGATGCATATTGGAAGATTAAACGACCGAAGTAGCCGTGAGCTGCTACGATGTTGTATGTTTCTTCTTCTTGAGCGAACTTATAACCCTAGTTCTGAGATTCAGTTTCTGTTGTTTCACGAACTAAGGAAGAAATTACTAAGCTTCCGTGCATTGCGCTGAATAATGAACCACCGAATACTCAGGAAAAAAAAGCGCCACACTCGTAAACATTTAATCCTCACAGATCGGGAGCGACGAGTCCTGGTGCTATCAAAAGCACGAGAGGATAAGGTTCATGACAAACGGTAGTTATATGAAAAAAATTGGCAGATTTTGTCCCGGATGAAGTAACAATTCATGTGGATTTGGGTTTTCAGGGGTTACAAAAAGAATTTGTCAACATAAAAATTCCCAGGAAAAAGCCGAAAGGAAAAGAATTGACAGACCAAGAAAAACAACTAAATAGAGAAAAAAAGCAGTGTGCGCGTCAAATGTGAACACACCATATCAGGCGTCAAGACATACAACGCAGTGAAAGCATTCTACAGAAATCACATTAAAGATTTAGACGTTCGCGGAGCGTGGCGTTAGCCGTATCGCTTCATGTTAACTGCTGTAGGACTCTGGAATTTCTACCTAATGGCAGCATAAGTGGATGGATAAAACCAGAATCTTGTTTTGCACAAATTCTGGGTTTTATTTAGCGACAAGTCTATTAAATTACTGAAAATAGAAGGAAGCATTATCCCAAAATCATCAATACATAAATAGGGTTTGCTGACAAAATTGGTTGGTAGGGGTAGGACACGGGGAAGGGGAGACGCACCAGACGCGGAGATGGGGGAACAGGCGACCATTTCGGCCATTTTATCTGAATTACTATTCACCACCACCCATTTGCGGTCACTGACTAGCACTCAACCATTGCTGAAATATTTCAAATCTACCATCATCAGGATTAACAATTCGATAAATTCGGAGTCGTTTTTTCTGATGAGTTTCTGTTCGTAAACATTCCAAACTATAACCAATTTTCTCTAAAAAACGTCGCACAATTGTAATCGGACTAGAGTTGGCAGCTAATCCTATTCCTAATATAGTTTTAATTTCATTTCTATTTGATAAAGCTGTTTTTCCTAACAACTGCAAATCTGGATCTATATTTTTCAATTCCCGTTTTTTATCCTTGAGTAATGAGGGTATTTTTAATAATTCCATTACCCCAATAATTGCCCCTAATAAACAATCATTAAAATCAGGAATAAAAATATTACCTTTTCCTAAATCCAACAATTTTTTTGCCACTTCCTTATCCCGCGCTCCTAAATATGGTCGCCCTACTGTCAGAAAATAATGTAATTCTAACTGTTCGTACCAACCTTCATCATCTTTTTCAACTAATTCAGTAGTTATGGGAATATTATAACGTAACATTAATTGAAATTTCCGTTGTTCCCGTTGTTTTTGAATTGGTTTTGATAATCTTTTTTTGAGTTTCTCATACTCAGATAAACTAATATTTTTCGCCGTAGCGATCGCTTCACATTCTGACTGATAATTTTGCTTAATTACAGTAGCTATAACTTCCTGGAAATTATTAACTTCTGTGGGAGTTTCTGATGATTTTTCTGCTTCTGAATTATCGGATAAAACTTCTGTAGAAATTTCTCTAATCTGATGCCCTTCTTTTTGTAAAAATTCTAAAACAGACTCTCGATATTTATTCATTCCAGCATTAAAACGTACCGCCATTTTTGCCCAACACAAAAAAGATTCTGGTTGAAAGTTTACTTCTAAATCGTCCAAACTATCAAAATCAGATTGTTGTAATAATCTAATATTCAGTTGAGTTAAACGTTCTTCAGAATTGAGCAAAGAAGTGATAGAAGTCGAACCATTACCAACCTTATTAAAACCAGAATTTGCCACCCATAAATATCTAGGAATATTCTCACGAACTCTACCCAAAGATTGACAAACAGATGTTGCTCCCTGTACCCCCTGAGCAATTCCCCAAACTGAAGTAAAATGCCCTTGAATATCAATACTAACTCCAGTTTCAATTGAGGGAGAAGCTAAGACAATATCATATTTTGGTAAGACTTGATTTAAGGATTTAATACAACCATAAGCAGGATGATTTGGTTCTGCTAAAGATTCGGAATCTATTCTCAGAATTTTTAACTGGGGGAACTGTTTTTTCAGATAAGCTTCTAAAGCACGAGTTCCCCATTTACTTGTTAGTTTTTGCGCTGATAAACAAACCATTGGTTTGCCACCTTCACGAATATGTTTGTGTAAATCTGCTATTAATTTTTTTGGGGTTGTTTCTGGATAATTAAATATTTGCCAAGCTTCTTTTTCTCCAGGCAACCAATCATTTTGAATAATAAAAGGTTCTAGTTTTATTCCTGCTAAAGCTGCTAAATAATCTATAGAAATATCGCTTAAGTCAGCATCAGCTATAAATACTTGACCGACACCTCCTAAAACATTTTGCATTAATGTTTTAAAACATCTGAGAATTTCGACTCTGCTTTGCCGACAAGTATTAGAATTTAAACCATGCCAAATTACCTGTTCAATTTCATCAATAATTACGATTCCATCTGACCAAGTTTCGGGATTAAAGTTAGCTTGGGAATTCGGATGTAGAGAGTCAATACATAAACCTAAACCTAATAATTTATCTGGAGATTCTGAGTTGACTTCTGTAATATATTTCAATCCAAAACGTTGACATAATTCTTGTACTAATTGCACCCGATGACCGATAACTAAAACTTTTTGATGACGAGCTACAGCTTCAGCAACTATTTTTTCTAATAATTTTGTTTTTCCAGTTCCTTTAGCAGATTTTATCCCTACAAGTTTAGCTGGAAAATTTGTACTATAAGCTAAATCGAGATTATCTAATTTGTGTAAATTATTATTGCCTAAAGAACTAAAAATATTTTGTTCTGAAAGATAGCGACTATTAACTCTCAAATTTACGGGATATGTGAGACGACTAAATGATTTAGCTTTCCAAAGTTCTAAAAGTAATGCCTTTTCATAAACTTTATCAAAAACATTTTTTCCCTGATTAGCGATTAAATCATCTACTCCTTTACCTAATTCGGGATTCCAGGAAATTACTTTAACGTTACATCCTTTTCTCCTGAGTAAATATCCAGTTTTTCTAATGGCAGCATTAACATTTTTAATAGTTTTAGGTTTAGTATCTTGGTCAAATACAATATAAATTTCTCGACGATCCTTAATTAGCTTTTCTAACTGGGGAATTAAATGTGGTTTGCCAATACGATTGCCATATTCGTCTCTCAAAACTCGGTATCCACCAAATACTCCTGGTAAGGCAATAGCTATGTATGATGCTGTTAGTAAAGCTCCTGCTTTTTTCGCTCCTTCAGTAATACATAAAGGTATTTGAGGATGCTTAATAAACCACTGCCAAAAACCCAAGTCTGGTTGATTCTTATCGATATCTTCCGGCAGAATTTCTAATTGATAACGACTAGCTATTTTCTGCCATAAATGTAGAGGAATTTTTAGAGCAAATAAACTGGTAGGAGTTTTAGGAGGATGTTCGTATTTAATTAACTTTTTTTCGTCGTAACTATGACGTGGTTGACTAGGTTTAAAACAACCCCAAAGGTCTTCTTCTCCTGATAGTAAATCAATTCCAGAACACCACCATCCACCTTCTTCAATATGTTGGTATCTTTTTAATATTTCGCTTGTTACTCTACCATCATTTCGTCGAGGAATGGCATCAGAATAAAATAAAAATTCATAAGGTCGTTGTCCTTCTAAGGGTACAACATTGAGGTGGATTAATTGGTCATCAACACAGCTATTAGTCCATTCTTGGAAATAATTAATATGTGGTTCGGGATTGGGGTTCATTGAATGATGCACTCTATATATAGTTACAAATGTCTATTATAGGAGAAAAATCCACTATATGTATATAAAATTTTCCTTAGCATCAACAAGGCAATTATATAAATATTCAATTTTTTGCATAAACCTTGATTATATCATAGTTGGCAGCTTTTTGAATTTATTATTCTCATAACAAAGGTTTGATGGTTCTGGAACCGTAGGTGTTATACCAAATCTTATTCTCCTTCCTGACTCCTACCTAATTAGGGTTTGCTGAAAAAGTCTTTTTTAAGGAGTAGAGGAGTGGGGGAGCGGGGGAGCGGGGGAGCGGGGGAGTAATTTTTTGGGGTACTCTCTTGACCAAAATGCTCTCCTTTTTGAGCATAAAGCAGCTCAAAACTAGGTACTTTTTCCAGACCTAAAAAGGCTAAAATCTTTATCTGTAAATCTTTTGATATTTAATCAGCAGAGCAATAATTCTTTAAGATAGTGGTACATAGTAATGGTACAGGAAGTGTGGGAGGAATGGGAGGTATGGGAAGTGTGGGAAAAAAATATATAAAGGTGGCGCATAGTAATAGTAGAGAGAGTGTGGGGAGTGTGGGAACTGTAGGAGCGTGAGAAGAAATTAAAAAATATATATCTTCACCATTACTATGCAGGAGAACCATTATTTATAAGTGTTAATCCAGACATAATATAAGATATCTTCAAACCAACTACCCTTCTGAAAAAAATTAAGTAGGTGGGCTTAATTATCGGTACAATAAAAATGGAAATTTAAAAGGGTAAAAATATCTTGATAACTTGATTATAGCTTCTTTTTGATATTTTTTATTTTCACCTTTATTTATGCCTACCTATTTACTGAATTATATTAGACATCTCCGGAAAATAAATAAACCTTTTAGTTATCTTAGCTAAAGAAAGAAAAAGTCACAATAAACAATCCTTTTTCTTGCCTTTTGCGTAAAAATATCTTACCGAATAATTAATGTTTAAAGCCTGTATCTCGCCGTGGATAAACAATGAATTTATTTTCCTTTTATTCAATCCTCTTCCTTTTAGGGAGAGGTAATTATCAATTATCAATTATTGAACTGTTCCCAGTTAAGTGTTCCCTCTTCCCTACTATTGCAAAAAATCTATATCTTTTTCACGCCTATGTCTATTAATAACTTACAGCACTTTTCGGGATAGTGAGGTACAGTTTGAGATAATTTATATGGCTTCTTTTCTGTTGCTTATTCCTTATTCCCTACTTCCAGAGAATTTTGTACCTTATCAATTTAAAAACTGCTGTAATGATTAAAGTCTTGAAAAAGTATAGAATTATTTTTGGGAATTGATATTAGGAGTTAGGTGTTAGATACTATGTGCAATAAGCAGATTTTTTCTAATACACAAAGGAGTCATCAGCTAAAACAAACAACTGTCAAAAGTTGTGTATAAAATTGATTAAAATTAAGAATAAATTTTTAGACTTGATGTAGGGCATTCAATAATTAATAATTAACAATTAATAATTAAGTAGACAGGCATGAAAATTTATGCTTAGATGAAGGCAGGAGGTAGAGGGAATCAGGCAGAAGGGAATAGGTGTAATACCAATTTGATAAATGTTTGCTACAAATAGCTAGGGGATTTTTTAGGAGTCATAATTAATCGCATAGATGATTGGCTTTTATTGCCAAGTGGTCGTTGGGCGGAGGTTAAAAATATTGGTATTAGAAGTACAACAATTTATATAGGTTTTGAGGGAGCTAGCCAGAAAATTCCTAACTCTAAAATGATTGATGGTAGTATTAAAAATTTATCCCAACAACCAAATGAGAAGAAGAAAGCAGCTATTGATTTGTATATTAAAATTGATGGTATTTCGGCTAGGAAGATAGCCTATCTTAACGATAAAATTCGAGAAATTCCCAAATCAATTGACCTTTTATATGATTCTTGTATGGTTAGATTTAATGGGTTGGAAAGAAATGCTCGTGTGATTAGAGTAATTGGATTTACTAATGATTTAGATAATTATTCGAGAGCTTATGACCAATTAAATTTGGCAATATTGGCTTTATTGGAGCAGGAGGGAATAGATTTATTTGATGTGAATATTCTGAGTGATACAGAAACTTATAAAAATTGGCAATATAGTTAAAAGTAGGGAGTAGTAATTCGGGAAATAGGGAATAGAAAATAATAAAAATAACTGGTAAGCATTCAGCTATTAGCGGTCAGCTCTTCCTACGGAATGCTGCGCAAACAGCTTTTTATAGACCTTGCTTTTAACGCCAAGGTTTAAACAAGTATTCATTTAACTTCTACCACATTTTCATGCTCATTCTGGGAAATCTCCCAATTGGTCTTCCCTTCTTTAAAAGTAATCTGATAGCTGACTGCTGAATGCTTACAAGAACTGTACCTCAATAACTTTGGAAACCCTAGAGGTAGCTTGTCGGTAAAAATTTCCAGTTCTGCTTTTTGTGGGATGATTTTTCATATAGCAGTATGAAATGATTTGTGAAAAAAAACTTTAGGGGTTGGGAGACAAAATTCCTACGATAAAATATTACAACTTATTTAGGATTACTATAATTAATATGGCAGGTTATTGTGAGATTTTAGTAAGGAAAAATTCTGAATATATCTGTTCCTTCTCTCTGGATAAACCTAATTTATTCATAACGCAAAATTTGAAGATT
Organism: Microcoleaceae cyanobacterium MO_207.B10; assembly: GCA_030064835.1. GTDB lineage: Bacteria > Cyanobacteriota > Cyanobacteriia > Cyanobacteriales > Microcoleaceae > JASJEE01. Next base: position 16,776 of record JASJEE010000033.1, read on the forward strand.
TTTAGAGAGATAGAAGTAGGCAAATAGGGCGCGGATATTTATAAATTTTCAAACTCAGTCAGGGATTACTTTTAAATTTTAAATTTTGACTTTTAACTGGCGATCGCTACTTTTTAATAACGAAAAATTCTGAAGATATCTGCTGCCTCTCTCTGAATAAAGTTAATTTCTTCCTGTTGCAAAACATGACGATAACGCCCCACACTTGCAGGTGATATTCCTTTGCCATAAAGTTCTGAATGCCAAGGTTTTTCTGCATCACTTAACTGAGTATAATTAATTCGACTCCGCCGCCATTTATCATCTTTTATAAAGTTACTTAAATTTAAACCAGTAAAATCTTGAAGTTGTTGAATAGCTACAGTGGGATTAAGTACCAAATGTTCATATTTGATATAAGCAACCTTAGTTTGAAAGCTGACTAATTTACAATTCCAGGAAGGTGCATAAGCACGACGATAAAATTCAATAAATTCTGATAATTTTCTTTCTGTAAACATCGGAGTTAAATGTCTATGTTCACCTTTAATAGCCATTTTATTTCCTACATTAATTAAAGAGGCAATAGTATCTCGTGGGTCTCTAATAATCAATATAAATTTCACATCTTCCACCAACTCATAAATATCTGGAAATAATTCTGCTATGAGAGGGTATTTCAGGACAATATGAGTGGAATCAGTATAACGTTTCCGAATATGTTTTAAAAAATTATTGACTAATTCAGCACTAAAATTTCTCAGTTCAGCTATGTCGGAAAAATAATATTTAGTCTGACTGGCAAAATCCATTTTACCCGTACTATAAGCATTAACTAAATGATACAGATAACCTACTTCTCCAATTAACGGATTAACTTTGGTATCGGAGCAAATAATATTTTGTAATAAAGTAGTTCCAGAGCGAGGACATCCACCAATAAAAAAATAAGTCATATTTAGGAAGGAAGAAATGATACACCCTAATCAAATCAAAAGTAGATTACCACAATCTGGCATTAGTGGGGCTTCAGAGTAATTGCGAGTGAAGTTATCTCTAGCTTATTATTTCATAACATCTACCTGTATCAGACGAGCCAGTTGCTTACCTCCCATATAAAATGACTCGACAGCTTTAATTTCATTGTCTTCTAACTGCTCTAGCGATTTACCTTGCTCCGAAAGTTTTTTTACGGTGTCATAATATTGCATCATCTCATCAACAGCTCGATCATGTAACTGTCGCAGATAACTAATTTCAGACGCCGCTCCTCCCATAATAGCCTTAATTGCTCCTGCCATCTGAACACAATATTTATTTACATCAGCTTCCAATTTTTGCACTTCCATAAGTTGTTTTTCTGCTACTTTCTTCTGGTTGAATACAGCAATAGCTAAAGGAATTGCTATCTTGGCTATAATACCAGCAACATCTCTTGTGTCCACATTCTTCCTACTGGATTTGACACATCTAAAATGGTGCGTTAAAAGGAAGACGGGGAAGAGGGGAAAATCACTATACCTAGAAACAAAAATGTATTGCACAGTTTTAGGCGTGTCAGTCCACTACAATTTTGCGCTATAACCTTCAACCTTCCATCTTCCTTGAGAGCCACTGACCGCAGTCTGTAACTTACTCTCTCGACAGGCTGAAAATCGCTTGGAACTCAAGCTACTTATTCACATAGTTTTCCCTCGTTCACAGCAGCATTAAAGTCTCTGTCCGCCTTAAATCCACAGTTACTATATTCGTAAGTTCTCTTATTCAGTCGCATTTTCTGTTAATTCCCCCTAAGTGTATCTTTACCGGGAAGTAAAATTTTGAGGCACAAGTCGTCTGTAGAGATAGGAAATACAACGAAAAGATGGAAAAATATTCTAATATACCCCATCACCCTATCACCCTATTACCCTATCTCCCTATCACACCGTCTTATTTTTCAATAGAACCCATTTGGGGTCTATAAAGAACGCTTTAAGCGACGCAGGCGATCGGAATAACTCCTAATTACATAAAGAGCAAACATAGGTGTTTCTTGAACTACAAATAAAAACCGTTCTTGGTCAAGATAAGCTAATTTACATTCTGTTTTAGCAATAGCAGTAGAAGCGCGAGTATGTTCCTCATGTACTAAAGCTCCCTCTCCAAAAACATCACCTGTTTTAATTATTTCAACAACTTGACCATTAACAAATAATTCAACCACCCCTTCAATAATTCCATACATTACATCACCTTCTTCACCATCTTCAAAAATCTGATCTCCTGGTGCAAAAATTTTTTGTTCTGGTTGTTTCTGAAATAAACTTACAGTTTTTGCTGGTTCTAACATAACTATCTAACTCCTAATATCAATACCTATAAAATATCAAATATCTAGTATTTAGTGGAAGTTAAGCCTAACTTCCACTCTCAATAATTAACCTCTTACTTCCTGCTTTGTAAATTAGGTAATTACAGTTGGTTTTTCCCTGCCTGTAAGATTCTTAATTTGAGCAATTTCATCTGCTAAACTAATCAGAGAAGATAAAGCTTCCTGAGTATCTTGGTCTTGTTTTGTAGCATCTGGTTCATAACTTTCGACATACAAACGTAGAGTTGCTCCCTGAGTTCCTGTACCTGAAAGTCGGAACACAATACGAGAACCATCTTTGAAACCAATACGAATACCCTGTTTCTGACTCACGCTGCCATCTATTGGGTCTGTATAGCTAAAGTCATCAGCATATTTTACCTCATATTGACCATATTGTTTTCCTGGTAAAGAAGGTAATAGGGAACGTAAATTGTCCATCAAGGTATTAGCTTTATCACTTTCTACTCCTTCGTAGTCATGGCGAGAATAATAATTCCGACCGTAAGTTTTCCAGTGTTCCTTAACAATATCTTCAACTGACTCTTTCCGTACTGCCAAAATATTCAACCAGAAAAATACTGCCCAAAGTCCGTCTTTTTCGCGTATATGATTAGAACCAGTACCAAAGCTTTCCTCACCACAAAGAGTAGCTTTGTCTGCATCTAATAAATTACCAAAAAATTTCCAACCAGTAGGAGTTTCATAACAATTAATACCCATTTTCTCTGCAACTCGATCTGGTGCTTCAGAAGTTGGCATCGAACGAGCAATACCAGCTAAACCAGAACTATATCCAGGAACTAATTGAGCATTAGCAGCCAATATTGCCAAACTATCGCTAGGAGTAACAAAGAAATTTTTGCCTAATACCATGTTGCGATCGCCATCCCCATCAGAAGCAGCACCAAAGTCAGGAGCATTATCTCCGAACATGATTTTTACCAAGTCGTGAGCATAGACTAAATTAGGGTCTGGATGTCCACCACCAAAATCTTCCAGAGGTATACCATTTTGTACTGTACCTGCGGGAGCGCCTAACCGTTGCTCAAAAATATCTTTCGCATAAGGTCCAGTAACGGCGTGTAATGAGTCCATACACATCCGAAACTTACCAGACTTTAGGAGTTCCGATATTTTACCAAAATCAAACAAAGATTCCATCAATTCAGCGTAGTCTGCTACAGAGTCAATAACTTCTACAGTCATTTCTCCTAACTTCTGACTACCCAGTTGGTCTAAGTTAATATCCTCAGCTTCGATAATTTTATAGCTATCTATAACTTTACTGCGCTCATAGATGGCACTTGTTACTTTTTCGGGAGCGGGGCCACCATTACTAATATTGTACTTAACACCAAAGTCCTCTTCTGGTCCACCTGGATTATGACTAGCAGAAAGGATTATACCACCAAAGGCGTTATTTTTACGAATGATGCAAGAGGCAGCAGGGGTAGAAAGAATCCCACCTTGACCCACTAACATTCGGCCCACTCCATTAGCAGCAGCCATTTTCAAAATTATTTGGATTGCCTGACGGTTGTAATAGCGACCATCACCACCAAGCACAAATGTTTGACCAGAAAAACCTTCTAAACTATCAAAGATAGACTGAATAAAGTTTTCTAGGTAGTTGGGTTGTTTAAAGGTTGGCACTTTTTTGCGGAGTCCAGAAGTGCCAGGTTTTTGGTCGCTAAATGGTTGGGTTACAACTGTTTGTATATTCATAGTTTATAGAAATTGAATTTAGAATTTAGAATTTAGAATTTAATGGATTAATCTGTTCTGAATTCTGACTTCTGTTCTAACTTTTACAACAAATGTGGCACGTTAGAAAAATTAATTTTTGGCTGTTGAGCAAATGTGCTTATTATTAGGTTAATAAAATTAATCAGATTAAAATCTAAAAATGAGTCAATTACTATTTGAGTGGGATCGGGAAAAGAATCTGATTAATCAAAAAAAGCACGGTGTTTCATTTGAAGAAGCAAAATCAGTGTTTTATGATGATAATGCAATTGAATTTTGGGATGAACAACACTCTGATTTAGAGGATAGATTTTTGTTGCTTGGTATAAGCTCAAAAATGCGAATATTATTGATAGTTCATTGTTATCGAGAACAAGAATCTGTAATCAGAATTATTTCTGCCCGCAAAGCAACTAAAAAAGAAAGTCAACTCTATGGAGAATAAAAGTTATGAAACCAGAATATGACCTCACTAAAATGAAAAGTCGTCCTAATCCTTATGCAAAAAAACTAAAGCAACAAGTAAATTTATCTTTAGGAATTGAAGTAATAGAATATTTTGAGAAAAAAGCAGAAGAAAAAGGAATTTCGTATCAACAATTAATTAATTTATACCTTCAAGATTGTGTAAATAGCAAACGTGAACTGTCTTTTTAAAAAAAAAGATTCAGCTATAATTATTCAGCGATAGTAATCCTATTTAAGTTGTATAGCGCTACGCGCTAGGGAATAGGGAACAGGAGACTATCAAAGGGTTTCAGGATTTATAAATGTCCTAACCTTTACTTCGACTGCTATAATATTTTGGTGGCGGTTAGGAGTTATGTTGTATAAGAAACCGGGCTTGTGAAAGATATATTCGGTAGTGCGTCAAGGAAATGTGGGGAGGGTGGGAAGTGTGGGAGGTGTGGGAAGTATGGGGAGACCTCCCTTCCATTTGGAGGAATAATTGTACCTGTAAAATAACAAGCTGATCAAAAACCTTCTACATATAAGAATAACTAAAATATTTGGGTACTCCTGCATAGTAATGGTGAGAATATATATTTTTTCCCACACTCCCCACTCTTCCCACACTCCCCACACCCTCCACACTTCCTATACCATTACTATGCACCACCACCAAATATTTGTAGGGGTTTGGTCTTGTCACCCATTCAACCGGACATAATATTACTTATCCCACACTTTACGCTTTGCACAACCATATATTCTATACAAGTGAGGTATTTAAAACAAACCCGGTTTCTATGCTTTTTTATACCGATAGTACCGGATTTTATATCACCTCTACAGAATTTTTAAGTTTTTCAGGGTACTGCTAAATATTTATGTTAGGATACCTATAATTTTTTTTCGGGACTTAAAAACCCTTTTAAACCATGAATCAAACCAAACTATTATTCATCGACTCTAAGGTAGAAAATTACAATCATCTAATCTCACAGGTTGACTCTAAGACAAAAGTAGTTATCCTACAACCCCATCAAAATGGTATAGATCAAATATCTAAAAGTCTAGATGAATCCTGTGATGTGGACACCGTTCATCTTATTTCCCATGGGACAAAAGGTACTTTGTATTTGGGCAACAGTACCCTCAATTCTGAGAATATTCATCTATACATTGAGAGTATTCAACAGTGGGGCAAAAATTTATCTGCCGATGGAGAAATATTAATTTATGGTTGTCAGGTAGCAAGTGGTAAAGAAGGAAAAGAATTTGTCCGACAACTACATCAACTCACAGGAGCAAATATTGCTGCTTCGGAAACACTGACTGGAAATTTGAGCAAAGGTGGTAATTGGAATTTAGAGGTAATATTCGGTCAACTTAAGTCAGCATTAGCATTTACTCCAGAAGTCAGGGCTAGTTATGCCGGGGTGTTGGCAGATATTGTGGTGAATACTACTGATGATGTAGTAGATGATAATGATGGTGTGACTTCTCTGCGGGAAGCTATTATTGAGGCGAACAGTACGCCAGAAGATGACACTATTCTACTGACAGCAGGAGCAACATATAATCTGACTATTGCAGGGAGTGACGAAGATGCTGCTGCTACAGGAGATTTAGATATTGTTGCAGGAGGTGGGGAAATAACAGTTATTTCAGAGGGAGAGGAAAAAGCTGTTATTGATGCGGGGAGTCAAACAGGAATAGGTGATCGGGTGTTTCATGTTTTGGAAAATGCTGTTCTACAGTTGGAGAATGTAGAAGTAACTGGTGGGTTTGTAACCAATGGTTATGGTGGAGGAATTTTCTCATTAGGTACAGTTAGTATAAATAATAGCACTATTAGTGGTAATTCAGCATATTCCGGAGGTGGTGGCATAGGCTCATTAGGTACAGTTAATATCAGCAACAGCACTATTAGTGATAACTCAGCAGCAAGTTATGGAGGTGGTATTAGAAACATAGGTGTTGCTAATATAAACGATAGCACTATTAGTGGTAATTCAGCATATTCCGGAGGTGGAGGGATAGACTCATCAGGTACAGCTAATATCACCAACAGCACTATTAGTGGTAATTCAGCACGCACGGGTGGTGGTATAGAAAACACAAAGAGTATTTTTGGCAACCCAGGTATTGCTAATATCAGCAACAGCACTATTAGTGGTAATTCAGCAGCAAATTCTGGGGGTGGTATTAACAACTCAGGTAGAGCTAGTATTAACGACAGCACTATTAGTGAAAATTTTAGTAATACCTATGGTGGAGGCATCTTCAACGAATCTGGCGATATCAGTATCAGTAACAGCACTATTAGTGGTAATTCAGCAGCAAATTCTGGGGGTGGTATAGCAAACCAAGGTAATGCTTATATCCTCTACGGGGGTAATGTTTACATTGAAGAAAGTATAGCTAGTATCAACAACAGTACTATTAGTAGTAACTCAGCAACTAACGATAGTGGTGGCATCTTTAATATCTTAGGTACAGCTAATATCAGTAGCAGCACTATTAGTGGCAATTCAGTATCCAACGGTTATGGCGGTGGTATTGGTAACTTTGGTATCGCTAGCATTAGCAACAGTACCATTACTCGTAACGAAGCTCCTTCCAACTTAGGAAGTGGTATTCTCCAAAAAGCAGCAGAACTTTATGATAACACTAACTACACCTTCTTCACCTTTGACGCCAATACCACTGTAACCTCTAGCATTATCTCTGGTAATATCAACAGTGATATTGATTCTGTAGAAAGTGAAAATACTCTTACCAGTGGTGATAATAATCTCATAGGTACAGGTAACGCCATAAATGACTTTAATGCTAACAACGACCAAATAGGTATCACCGATCCTCTACTTGCAGACCTAGCTGATAATGGTGGCCCCACCTTGACCCATTTACCTCTAGCCAATAGTCCCGCCATTGATGCAGGTAGTAACCCTAACAACCTTAATACAGACCAACGAGGCGACCTAAGATTTGTAGGTAGGGCAGTTGATATTGGTGCAGTGGAAGTACAAATTTCACAAATTACTGGTACTGCTGAGAGTGAAATTCTAAATGGTACAAATGAAAACGATACCATCACAGGATTAACAGGTAATGACACTATAAATGGTCGTGGTGGTGATGACCAAATTATTGGTAGTCGAGGTAGCGACTTCCTGTATGGAAAAGACGGAAACGATACCCTCCAAGGTCGTATTGGTAACGATCGCCTCTTTGGCGGCAATGGTGACGACTCTCTTTTGGGTGGTCAAGGTCGCGATCGCTTCAACGGTGGTGCAGGTAACGACACCCTGACTGGAGGAGCAAGTATTGACCGTTTTATTTTCAATACCAATCAAGAATTTACTCCAGAAGATGTGGGAGTAGATATCATCACCGACTTTGTGCCGGACAAAGATATAATTCTGCTGGACAAAGATACATTTACTGCTATTACCAGTGACTCAGGAACAGGTTTTAGTGTCGATGCTGAATTTGCTATAGTTACCAGTGATGCAGATGCCGCAACTTCACAAGCAGTTATTGTTTACAACAGCAACAACGGCAAATTGTTCTACAATGCTAATGGTACAGAAGCAGAATTTGGTAGTGGTGGTGAATTTGCTAATCTGAGTAATATTGCATCTATTAGTGAGAATGATTTCTTCCTCAGAGGATAAAATCTCAACTTCAAATAATTTGATTTTGGTAGACCACAGTAGGGAGGTTCTATGGAACGTCCCTACAAGGTTTTGGTTATGATTTCAGGTTATAGCTGAAAAACGCTGTAGACAGTTTTTATGAGAAAATCGTAGAAGTTTGGTAAAATTTTATAGTTATCCTCAAAAATATTGTTAATTATGAATCAAACCAAACTATTATTCATCGACTCCAAGGTAGACAATTACAATGACCTCATCTCACAGGTTGACCCTCAGACAAAAGTAGTTATCCTACAACCTAATAAAAATGGTATAGAGCAAATATCTAAAAGTTTGAGTGACTGCAATAATATGGATACAGTTCATATTATTTCCCATGGGACAAAAGGTGCTTTGTATTTGGGCAACAGTACCCTAAATTCTGACAATATTCATCTATACGTTGAAAGTATTCAACAGTGGGGTAAATGTTTGTCTGCTGATGGGGAGATATTAATTTATGGTTGTCAGGTAGCAAGTGGTAAGGAAGGTAGAGAATTTGTCCGACAACTGCATCAACTCACAGGAGCTAATATTGCTGCCTCAGAAACTTTGACTGGGAATGTTAACAAAGGTGGTAACTGGAATTTAGAAGTAATATTTGGTCAACTCAAGTCGGTATTGGCATTTACACCAGAAGTTAGGGCGAGTTATGCAGGGGTATTGGCAAATATTGTAGTGGATACTACTAATGATGTAGTGGATAATAGTGATGGTGTTACCTCTCTACGGGAAGCAATAATTCAAGCTAACAGCACCCCGGAAAATGATACTATTCAACTGACAGCAGGAGCAACTTATGATTTGACTATCTCAGGAAGTGATGAAGATACTGCTGCCACAGGAGATTTAGATATTGTTGCTAGTGGTGGAGAAATAACAGTTATTTCACAGGGAGGAGAACAAGCTGTTATTAATGCGGGGGGTGAAACAGGAATAGGCGATCGTGTGTTTCATGTTTTGTCAGATGCTGCTCTACAGTTGGAAAATGTCGAGGTAACTGGTGGGTTTGTAACTAATGGTTCTGGTGGAGGAATTTCCAACTCAGGTACAATTAGTATCAACAACAGCACTGTAAGTGGAAACTTAGAAGATTTTTTGAGTGATGGTGGTGGAGGTATCCATAATACAGGTACAGCTAATATCAACAACAGCACTGTTAGCGAAAACTCAGCATTTTATGGCGGGGGGATATACAACACAGGTACAGCTAATATCAGCGACAGCACTATTACTGAGAATTTTGGTAATACTTCTGGGGGAGGTATTTTAAACCGCAATGGCACAGTCAGTATCAGTAACAGTAATATTAGTGGTAATTCAGCAGATTTTGACGGTGGGGGGATTTCCAACTTATCAGGTACAGCTAATATCAGTGATAGCACTATTAGTGGTAATTCAGCAAATGGAGGTGGGGGCACTTCAAATTCTGGCACAATTAGTATCAGCAATAGCACTATTACTGGGAACTCAGCAAGTATAGGTGGTGGTATAACCAACTACTCAGATGATGTTGATGATTCATCAGGTATAGCTAATATCAGCAACAGCACTATTAGTGGTAATTCAGCAGATACAGCAGGTTCTATTAACAACTCAGGTACACTTACTCTCAATAAGGGTACTATTAGTAATAATTCAGCTAATCGTGGTGGTGGTATCAATAACTTAGGAACTATTAGTATCAATGAAAGCATTATCAGTGACAATTCAGCTAATCGTGGTGGTGGTATCAGAAACTCTGATGGTACAGCTAGTATTAGCAACAGCACTATTAGTGGTAACTCTACATTCTTTTATGGTGGAGGTATCTACAACTTAGGTGCTACAGCTATTATTAACAACAGCACTATTAGTGGTAATTCAGCTTCTAACGGTGGTGGTGGCGGTATCGGCAACCTTGGTGTAGCTAGCATTAGCAACAGTACCATTACTAATAATGAAGCTCCTTCCAACTTAGGAAGTGGTATTTTCCAAAAAGCAGCATCTATTTACGTTGATGAAAATAATGGTAACTACACCTTTTACGCGAATGCTACTGTCACCTCTAGCATTATATCCGGTAATGTTAACAGTGACGTTGACTCTGTAGAAAGCAACAATACTCTGATCAGTGGAGATAATAACCTCATAGGTACAGGTAACGCCATCAATGACTTCAACGGTGATAACGACCAAACAGGTGTCACTGACCCTCTACTTGGAGACCTAGCTGATAACGGTGGCACCACTTTAACCCATCTACCTCTCCCTAATAGTCCCGCCATTGATGCAGGTAGTAATCCCAACAACCTTGATACAGACCAACGAGGTGAAGAGCGTTTAGTCGGTGATGGGGTTGATATTGGTGCAGTGGAATTGCAGACTACACAAGAAATTACTGGTACTCCTGAAAGCGATAGCCTCAATGGCACAAATGAAAATGACACCATTAAGGGTCGTGGAGGTAATGACGAAATCATAGGCGATCGAGGTAATGACTCCCTATTTGGCCAAAACGGAAATGATACCCTCAAAGGTGGTAATGGTCGAGATGTTCTCAATGGTGGTGCTGGCAACGACAATCTTAATGGAGGAAATGGTCGAGATGTTCTCAAAGGTGGTAACGGTCGGGATATTCTCAACGGTGGTGCTGGCGACGACACTCTCAATGGTGGTAATGGTCGAGATCTTCTCAAAGGTGGTAATGGTCGGGATATTCTCAACGGTGGTGCTGGCAACGACACTCTCAATGGTGGTGTCGGTAACGACACTCTCAATGGTGGCGGTGGTAGCGATCGCATCGTAGGTGGTAATGGTCTGGATATTCTCAACGGTGGTGTTGGTAACGACACCCTCATTGGTGGAGCAGGTGTTGACCGTTTTCTTTACAATACTAATCAAGAATTTACTCCAGAAGATGTAGGAGTAGATACCATCACCGACTTTGTGCCAGAACAAGATCTAATTCTGCTGGACAAAGATACATTTACTGCTATTACCAGTGACTCAGGAACAGGTTTTAGTGTCAATGCTGAATTT
>JASJEE010000317.1 GCA_030064835.1 Microcoleaceae cyanobacterium MO_207.B10
GCTGGTTATCAAAGGGATAAAGTGGAAAAACTTGATTAATTAGTTAATAGTTGAAGTTTGCTCAAGCATCACATTCTTTTTTAAAATTGGTATAAATATACTAATCCTAAATGATTTATGAAAAAAAAACTTTAGGGGTCTGGTTTTCAAATCCCATTTTTGTTTAGGTTTGGATATTAAACCCCTACAATCAAATATTACTGAATAATTACAGCGGTTTTCCTGCACGCTAGACCACAGTAGGGACATTGCATACAACGTCCCTAAAGGGTTTTGTTTATGGCTCCGGTGGTTCATCAAGAGCGAAAAGCGCTGTAAGGTCTAAAGCCTCTCCTTTTAAGAATAAAAAATCAAAAAAATTATTTTGGTTAATCCTCTTCTTTTCACAAGAGGTAATTATTAATTGTTAATTAATTAAATCATATTTGATATTTCCTTCCACATTTCTCAGACTTCTCAGACTTCTCACACTTCCCATACTCCCCTATTTAATCAGATATAGCAAAATTTTTTAAAATTATTAGTATAACATCTCATATCAAATCCTCCAAGCAATTTATATTTTTAAATTATCTCAATATAAATATCTGTCTTCTGAAAAATATTCACTTCTAATATCCTTAAAATCAACCACAGTTATTAACACAAAACTTTCCTGTATATCCTCTTACACACCTGAATAGATTCAAATAGGGTTAAGAAGATAGCATTACCTAGAGCAAAAATGTAAGACCTTATCACTTATGTTTTGTTAATCTTATCCCAGCAAAAAATCTGACCATTTTTACCTAAGTCTCAACAAGGAAATACAGAACGTGAAATTTAACTGGTTACTATCAAGTTTATTCAGTGTGTTTTTACTTTCATCAACCGCCGAAGCTGCTAGTTTAAAGTCTTGGAATTTTGATACTAATCGAAACTTACTCAACTTTACCACCTCTGGAAAAGTTAAACCAACTGTAGAATTAAAATTAAATCCGACTCGCTTGATTATTAACTTACCAGAAACCAGTTTTAGTAATTCCATAGTTAATCAAATAAATAAACCAGAAATTAAATCAATTCAAGTTCAGCAAGCCAGTAACAATACCACAATAGAAATAGAGCTTAAATCGGGTTATATGATTGACCCTCAACAGGTACAATTTCACAATATATATCCTGGTCGATGGAATGTAGAATTACCACCATTGGAATTAATTAAAAATCATTCCCTGGCTCGTCAACAAATTAATAACTTGCCGGATAAAGTTATTTTAGAAGATATTCAGGTAATATCAGATGGTTTGTTGATTAACACTAGCGGTGGTAAACCAGAAATTATAGTTAATGAAAGTCCTACTAGCAACTACATTTATATTGATATTAAAGGTTGCTCTGTTTCTAGTAATTTTACCAAATTAGACAAACTAATTCATCAACATGGAATAGGTCGAATTGTAGTAAATAAAATAGATGAGTCAATACCATCTATGAGGATAATGCTACAGAAAATAAACCCAAATATTAACTGGAAAATCTCGCTAAATGAAGCAGGTGGAATTTTGGTATCCAGTAAAAATATTGAACAACAGTTACCAAAATTAGCTGCTTCAGACTATAACTATAAACTGACTACTATTGAGTCTATAGAGTTAATTAATGATGGAGCTGAAATTCTGATTAAAGCTAATCAACCTATTACTTCTTATCGTAGTAAATGGGATATGTTTTCGGGAGCTTATCAGATTATTATTCCGGCAGCTAAACTAGGTAGTAAAATTACACCTCCAAGGTTATATTCAAATACTTCTGTTTTATGGATATATTCAAAACAAAAAGAAAACAATCAAGTAGTAATTATGATTAAACCTACTGCTAATATTCAGCTTCAGAAACCTATTCAGCTTAGTCATAAATTTTTATCATTGAAATTAAAAAAATTGAATGAAAATTTTGCTGCTCCCAGTCAAACAACAGCTTCAACTAATAATTCCAGACCTTTAATTTTGCCTAGAGAAAATTCCCCTAATTCTAATTATACGCCTCTAAATCAACGGGTAGTAGTGGCAATCGATCCAGGTCATGGAGGAGCAGATCCTGGTGCTGTAGGAATTGATGGTTTACGAGAAAAGGATGTTGTTTTACCTATATCTAAACAAGTAGCAGATAAGTTAAAAGAAAAAGGTATTGAAGTAGTTTTTACTCGTAGTAATGATTTGGAAGTTGACCTTGCACCGAGAGTGGACTTAGCAGAGCGTATTAATGCTACTTTATTTGTTAGTATTCATGCTAATGCTATTAGTATGAGTCGTCCTGATGTGAATGGAATTGAAACTTATTATTATCAAACCGGAGCTGCTTTAGCTACGACTATTCATAATAGTTTATTAGCAGCTACAGGAGGTCCAGATCGTCAAGTTAGATCGGCTAGATTTTATGTTTTGAGGAAAACTTCTATGCCTGCAGTATTAGTGGAGGTTGGTTTTGTTACTGGGGCTGAGGATGCTCCTAAATTGGCTAATCCAAATTATCGTAGTTTATTAGCTGATGCTATCGCTGAAGGGGTGTTTAAATATATACAAAACAATTATCTTAATCGTTAAAATTTACTCTTTATCATAAAATTATAGTATATATTTGATATTTTTACTTTAATTTTTTTTGAGACTATTTATGTTATTTTTCAAATTAAACTATTGCTCTTTTACTTTCTCATTGGATGAGGAATTATAGTGATAGTTATTTGATTGTAAGACGAAAATAATGACAACTGAAACTAAACAACAAAGAATTGGTATTTTTGATAGTGGTGTGGGTGGTTTGACTGTTTTAAGAGAATTATATAAACAGTTACCTAATGAATCTATTTTGTACTTTGGCGATACGGCAAGATTACCTTATGGCACAAGAACTAGCGCTGAAATTTTGCAATTTGTCTACGAAATTTTGGAGTGGTTAATAGGCAAAGAAGTCAAAATGGTATTAATGGCTTGCAATACAAGTTCTGCTCTTGCTTTAGATAAAGTAAAGTCTGAATTTAATATTCCTATTTTAGGATTAATTGTACCAGGAGCCAATGCTGCAGTTGAAAGAGGTAAAAGAATTGGTGTAATAGCGACTCCAGCTACTGCTGCTAGTGATGCTTATCGTCGTGCTATTTTAGAAGCTGATCCTTTTGTTCAAGTTTGGCAAGTTGGTTGTCCCTATTTTGTCCCATTAATTGAACAAAATCAACTTCACGATCCTTATACATATCAGATAGCACAAGAATATTTAGCGCCTTTGCTACAGCAACATATTGATACGTTAGTCTATGGTTGTACTCATTATCCCTATTTGGAGCCAATACTAAGGTCGTTATTACCTAGCTCTGTGGAGTTAGTAGATCCTGCTATATCTTTAGTAAAAGTAGTTGCTAAAGAGTTAGAAATGCTGAATTTACAAAACTATAAGCAACCAAAACCTACAGAATTTGTAGTTACTGGTTCTCCTCAAAAGTTTGCTGAGTTATCTTTACAGTGGCTTGGCTACACGCCTATTGTACAAAAAGTCTCTTTGCCTGCTGTTTTAGGTCAAGCTCTTTCAATCTAAATTATAGATAGATAGTTATTAACAAATTTCCCCCAGTTTAGCACTGGGGGAAATATTATTAATCATTATTTTTTTTGCTCGATCACTATTTCTCTGATTAATTTAGCTCTACAAGTTTAATTCGGAAATAATCAGTAACAAGATTTACAGCAAGCAAGTTAATAATTTACTACCCTAAGTCTTAATTTACTGTTTTCAAATAATTTGACATATTCCGATCGCTAAATTCAGAGATTATCGCAAAAATCTTTTTCCTAAACTAATGTAAACTAGTTCGCGATTCAGGGACACCTTGTTGCCAAGATTGATTACTAGTAATTTTTGCACCTTTTTGGGCGACTATAAGTAGCAAATAAACGCTAAATACATAAGCAGCTGCGAGAATGGGAATAATTACAGGAATTTGATTGTAGTTCATGGTTTGGCGAAATATTCTATGAGGAGCAAAAGATTGAAACTTTTCCTAGCTCGAAAGCTTCGGAATTGCTAATTACATTGATCTAATTTCACTTCAACATTATTTATTAAGTCAATGGTCAAAGTAAAATTCAAATCTTGATTGTGATGTAAAGACATAAATTTAAGTATGTCTTTAATCTCAATAATATATTCAATAAGTTTGGCTTTCAAGGCCAAGCTCAAATAGCAGATATTTTGATTTTTCCAAGTTTATGAACGATGATTGAGTTCCCTTCTGCTAAGGTAATCTCTAGTTAACGTCTTGAGCAATATGTTTAGAAATAAGGTTGAATTTTTCAACCCTAGTTATTCCCCATAAAATTATTAATTAGGAAATACTATCAAGCTCATTTTATTGATTTATAGTTATATCTTGGTATAGCCTTACCTTTTGGAAAGACATATTACCTATTTGTCGGCACTAACATTACCGACTATTTGAACCATCTAAGCTTAATTTATGATGAGGTAATACAATTTCTCAATCACTCTTGAGAGAATGTTTTTGAGATTATAACTCCGATTACATCAACTTGCAATTAGATTTCAGTAACTAGGATATTGATAGCTTTGAAGAAATTATATTAACTAAACTTCCTCAACCTAGTGATCTGAAAATATATCTCACACAAACAAGAAGTTATATGGTCTGCTCTGTTTCTGTATATTAGAATATCACCTTACAGCTTATTTATAAACCCTCAACAGGGAAAGCTTTCAGGAAATATAAATATAGTCTTCAGTTTATGAGCATTTTACTTCAGAAGCACTTGGCTAATTTTTCGTATGACAGCTAACTTTTAACTCTTTAGTAACTTGTGGCCAACTCATGGTTCTGACCAGATTTAACCGGTGTTTCAATTTACCCATAAGAGTAACTTGGTTAACCTTTTCGGCTAAAATAACGATACAAGTTCTCACTAAAGCTCATACCCTATCTTTGATGAGTAGGATAATTTTACTTGGCATCCTCCCGACCCTGCTCTGACGAGACAGGGTGGGATTCCCGAACCATCACTGATAGGAGCTTTCTGCTGCCTCTTGCCTCCTCCGGAGGAGCTTCGCTAACATCGCAGCTGCCTCCAAGGCCGAACCTTTTTCTGGTCTTATGGTCGATACACAGACAAGCCAGCGCGGTCTTAGGGGTCTCCCCCATGAGCGACTGGCGCTGACACTGCTAGCCCAGCAGCCTTATTCTTCTACCATAGGACGCTATTGTAAATACCGCAATATTGATTGCTTTTCATCCCGAAGCTCCCGTTCCGGAGATATCGGGTCTTCAAGCAACGTTGAGATAAAACAGGTAGCTTCTGAATAGATTGAATTATTACTATTCTTAGTATCAATCTAACACAATAGTTGATATTTGTACAGAGTTTTTTGATAAAACATTGACAATTAGATACAATTTACTAATAGCTAATGATAGCAATGGTGATGAGAACTTAAAATTTGTGTTTAGATTTCTAGCAACCAGTTTATACTTTAAATTAAAAATTTAATTTTAATTAAAATTTATTTATTTAACTTTCCGATAAAATGATGGTTAGCTTAAAATAAGAATATAATATGTAAAATTTTGTTAACTTGTAGCTTCTTTGGCTAATCCATGACTTCTTCCACTCTCCTATTTTCCCCAGTTGAAGCAGACCTGCAACTGCTAACAGATAATTTAAAACGGTTGGTCGGTGCCCGTCACCCAATCCTGTACGCGGCTGCAGAACACCTATTCCGCGTCAAGGGAAAGCGGGTGAGACCAGCCGTTGTCCTCTTGATTTCGCGTTCTACCATGCCCAATCAGGAAATTACTCCTAAACATCGTAGGTTGGCAGAAATCACAGAAATGATCCATACTGCCAGTTTAGTTCACGATGATGTAGTGGACGAATCAGAAATTCGTCGAGGTGTCCCCACTGTTCACAGCTTATTTACCAACCGTGTAGCGGTACTAGCTGGAGATTTCCTGTTTGCTCAATCTTCTTGGTACTTGGCAAATCTAGATAATTTAGAAGTTGTAAAACTGCTTTCCGAAGTAATTATGGACCTTGCTGAAGGAGAAATTCAGCAAGGACTGCATAAATTTGATGATGAGCTATCTATAGAGGCTTACCTAGAAAAGAGCTACTATAAAACAGCTTCTCTGATTGCTAATAGTTCCAAAGCAGCAGCTATTATTAGCGGTGCATCACCAGAAGTAGCCCAGGATATGTACCAATATGGGCGACATTTAGGTTTAGCCTTCCAGATAGTGGACGACATACTAGACTTTACTAGCGTGACAGAATCTTTGGGAAAACCCGCCTGTTCTGATCTTAAAAGTGGTAATTTGACAGCACCAACATTATATGCTCTGGAAGAAAAGCCTGGCCTAGAACCACTAATTCAAAGAGAATTGGCCCAAGAAGGTGATTTAGAAGAGGCAATCAAGTTGATTAAAGATAGTCATGGCATTGAAAAGTCTAGGGAACTGGCAGCTCTAAATGGCAAGATGGCAGTTGAGTATTTACAATGTTTGCCTGATTGTGATTCTCGTCAGGCTTTGATTAATCTTGCTGACTATGTTTTAAGTAGGCTGTATTAGATTTTAGTATCTTAAAACCACAAACCACAAGTTTGCCAGATACTACTAGCAATTTTATTCAGAATTGAGCCATTTGATTAATTTGATTAACCTGATGATCCTTTATAATCTGCCAATATTTAGAGTGGTGTATCTGACAAAAAATTTTGTTTAGTTAAACTCCACTAAATGGCTAACTTACTGATCGGTCTGATCAAGTTATTAGTAATATAAAATTCTGACTTTGACAATCGTCTGAAAATTTTAAGCAATGTCTGGAGGAATTTTGCTAGAGTTAGAGCTAGAGGGTGGCTGATATTGTTGCAGGTACACGCCTATCAACTTTTGGACATCCTCCCTCTTAACCTCCGTAGCTGTTGTCAAATTACTAGGTATTTCAAAAAATATCAGGCTATCTAGAGGTTCAATTGCTATCATTTGAAAAAGTATATGAATAACTGGTACAGGTATTACCACGACATGCTCTTCAACTATTGATGATGAAGCATCTTTTAGTGTAGGAAAAGCGTAAATAACTCGTTTTTCTAATTCTGTATTTGTGCGATGACCTAAAGTAGTTAATACCCAGTTTTGTTCTAAAGTTTGCAAAATGTAGTATTGCATATGTTTTAGTTGTTCAGCTAAAAGCTTTAAAGCAGGTGTAATTGCTGCAACAACTTGTGGAGTTTTACCATCTTGGGGCGCATTTTTAATCAGTGTTTGGATTTGTTGATCTAAGTCCATATTTAATGTTTGAAAAAATTGTCTAAGGTGCAAGAAAGAATACTTAGAAGTAGGGTGTATTTGTCGTTGGTTATAAAAGTTTATTAGTAGTTAATTATTAACACAATGATGGGGGAAATCTGCCTAATTGGCGAAGAAATCTTAAAGCTACTCCTAGAAGAATTTCAGCAGTCTACTCGTGCGTCAAGGCAAAATTGCCAGGAAGTTGCAGAGCGTATCAAAGAAGAGGTAAAAAGAATTTGTACAGAAAGCAAAAGAATTCAAGCATCCGGGGAAGTGGGTAAGTGGGCCAAAAATCTAGCTCAACATCGTCTGAGACAATGTATAAAATATTACCATCTAGGTTCTAGGCAGGGAAGGGTAGACTTACACAGCACCCTAAGTGCTATTGTTTATAGATATATCACTCCTCCCCAAATACAATCAAGTTATCAGGCGAGATTAAGTCTGATAGAAGATTTTTTACAACAATTTTATCTCGAGACTTTAAATGCTTTTCGGCGAGAAGCTGAACTGCCAGCAACTTACAGTCCCCGTACTTTGTTAGAACTGGCAGAGTATATGGCCTTTACAGAACGTTATGGCAAAAGACGTATACCTTTGTCTGGTGGTCGGAGTCAACAATTGATTATTCTACGGGCACAAACATTTTCCCAACAACAACCAAGGGAAACCTCTGTAGATATTGACCAAGCAGCAGAGGGAACAACCACCGACTCAGATAAGACCTGGAATGATGGGTCTATCCAGCAAGTGCGAGAAGCAATGGTGGCACAAGACCCAGGTAATGATATTGGTTCTCTACGTCAGGTTGTGATTGAAGAACTAATGGCCTATCTAGAGGAACGTCAACAGCAAGACTGTGCAAATTACTTTGCATTGCGTTTACAAGACTTATCCACTGGAGAAATAGAATCTATCTTAGGTCTCACTC
>JASJEE010000318.1 GCA_030064835.1 Microcoleaceae cyanobacterium MO_207.B10
TTGATTCAGCAAACCCTAGATAGTTTCATTTTTATTTGAAATAACTATAAATATTAAATATAGCAATCCTATTTTAGTGTCGTAACCAACTTAGTTCTTTGGGTCCGAATTTTCCTAAGTATAAATTTATTAAATAGAGTTTCCCAAAGCTTGCCTAAAATAAAGATATAAATTAAATTAAATAAAATTAAATCTTCAATATTATAGTTGTCAATAGTCATCACGATAATCAACATATTGTGCCATGTACAACCAACAACAACGAGGAAACCAACAAAGAACAATTTCAGATATTGAGTTGATTAGTTTATGGTTACAGCAAATACCACCCAGACTACAATCATCTCACTTATATATAGCTCAAATGTTTCTGAAATTTGTGAAAAAACCACTAGCAAAAGTAACTCCTACAGATGTGGCAGCTTTTGCTAATTTTAAGGGGCTTCGTTCTGAAAATATTGAGTCTCATAAACATAAGCGACTAGAAGTAATTAATTCTCTGATACAATTTGGTCAGGAAACGGGGATACTCCCCACTATTCAAAAAAAGACATTGTATCCTATTTCAACTCCTACTAAAAAACTGCAAAAATCAGCTCCATCTACCTCCAGAACTGGGAATTTTCCTAAAGTTATGAAGGTGCAGAAAAAATCTTTAAACTGGTCAAAACTATTAAACTCTCAGTTACTTTCTTCTGTATTAATTGTTTTTATTGTATTTATAGCTATCTCACAAATATTTAAGCAACTGGGTGGAAGCCAAAATACACGAGATGGAGAATGGCCAGAAACTGTAGTAGAGATGCCTGAGATTGACCCAACTGAAAATTGGGCTTATCCTATTAATAAGCCAAGAATCCGGGCTTTTCTAGATACAATTTCCGTCACAGAAGGTACAGCAGGTCCCCAGGGTTATTATCGTCAATACACAGGTAGTCATTTCTCTAGCTTTGAAGACCATCCCAGAGAAATGAAATGTGGTATTAATATCAAAAACGAACAACTTTGTTCTGATGCAGCAGGACGATATCAATTCTTAAGTACCTCTTGGGATTTATTTGCGTCCCAGGTAAAGGCCAAAAATTTTGGTCCTACTTATCAAGACCGGGTGGCGGTGGAGTTAATTCGAGATAAGGGCGCTCTTGAGGATATTGAGGAGGGGCGAATTGAGGAAGCTTTCAAAAAGTTATACATGGTATGGCCGTCATTTGGGGAAACTGCTACAGATGTGGAACGAAAAATGCCGGAACTTGTGGGAATATATAACGAAAAGTTGTCTTTATATATGCCTGATGTGGTATCTTCACCGAATAATTAATAATTAATAGTTAATAATTAATAATCGAGAGTTGATAGTCAATAATTATTCATTCAACAATTCACGCCTTGAAGCCTCCCCTTTTAAGGGGATAAATCAAAAAATTTCCGTATTGGTCAATCCCCTTCTTAAAAGAAGGGGTAATTATTAATTATTAATTATTAATTGTTCATTGTTAATTGCTGAACGGAGCCTTCTGGTAGTTAAGTTTTAGGTATTGATTTTAATATTGCAGAGCAATTAAGCTGATTTATCGTTGACAAAATTAGAAAAATATGTTATGTCCTGTATGTGGTGCTGAATATGTCAAAACTATTCCGGAATATTGCTCTGTGTGTGGCTGGGATTTGACATCAGACACCGCATTATTTGCTTTACCAGAAATCTACGAGCAAAAAGCACAAGCAAAGATAAACTGGGCTAGGCAAATGTGGCAGGTTGTACAAGCGAGAGAAAGTGAATACAATTCTAATGGTGGTATAGATTCATTTAGCCTAGAACAAAATGGGGCAAATAAAAAAAATCAGAATCTCAGAAAAATCAGAAAACAACAAGCTAAGAGAAAGAATCTTAATAGACGAGTAGATGAATTACAAGCTGAGTTACGTCAAGCAACAATAGAAAGGTTTCAACTTCGTTCTCAGTTAGAATGGGTATTGTATCGCCTCGAACAACTTAATCCAGAAGTATTGACGAAAACTCTCTATCGCATTGAAGAGCAGTTGAATACTATGCCAACTCCTGAAGCACCCATGTCAGAAGTTGGCATAGACTATAACCCACTAATTAATCTTTTGGCAGCGGGAAAATGGCGCAAAGCTGATGAGTTAACCTGGGACATTTTGCTGCAAGTTACTCTCAGGGAAGATGAAGGTTGGCTAAGGTTGACAGATATTGAAAATTTTCCTTGCACGGATATTTCTACTATTGATTGGCTGTGGGAGTATTATAGTAACGGGTTGTTTGGTTTGAATGCACAACGACGTATTTGGGAAAGTGTGGGTGGACAATATGGAGATTTTTGCGATCGCTTGGGATGGCGAGATGGAGAAAATTGGAAGTATTATGATGAGCTAAGTTTTAATTATGAAGCTCCGGAGGGTCATTTACCTGTGATTATTTGGCGACGACGCGCTTGTTATGGGGTGGGTAAGATGACTGCAGCGGAAACGTTTTTTGCTTTTATTTCTAGGTTGGCTGTTTGTGTGGGAGTAGGGGAGTAGGAAAGTTAGGGACTTGAGAAAGAGATTTTTGGAAACCAAACTTCATAGATAATTCAGAGTGGATTGGTTTCATTTTTATAAGCTTCAACCAGTATTTGACAATATCATATACATTTAGTTTATTATAGCTTTTTCAAGCTCGTCAAGTACAGTTATCTTTTTATGTTTGTTATTCTCTGTTTCCTCGGAGTTGGTGATTTTGGTTATGATTGTGTTTTAATGGCGATGGTTTAACTATTAACTGAAAAGAATTTTACAGTTTGCAAAATTTAGAAAATTCTGACTTTTTGAGCTACCAGTAGCAAAAAACTGACACTATTTTTCGCACAAATAATACCTCAAATTTTTACCTAAAAATAAAGGTTTAAAGCCTCTCCTTTCCTTTCAAGGAGAAACAAGCGGTCGTTAGCGAAGCGTCCCGGAGGGAAAGGTCTCCCGCTCTTAACAGAGCCGCTCCGAAGCATCGCCATATCCAATCGACCAAGAGAGAAAAAATTTTCCTTTTATTCAATCCTCTTCCTTTTAGGGGGAGGTAATTATCAATTATCAATTATCAATTATCAATTATCCATTATTGAACCTATCCTATAAGGTTTTGATATTTATTTAGCTCGCCCTAATTATACAATTTTGAGAAATGTTTGCTACGAATAAACTTCTAGGTTTTATGTGAATAATTAATTGTCAATTATCAATTATCAATCATCAATTATTTCCCATTCTCAACCTTTGTTGGTCTGATAAATTTTCTTCAATAATACTAATATTTTCGGTGGGAATATTAATTTTCACAGTCTCACCAACTTGATATTTATTTAGATCGGAACGATTAAGATTTTGTCTGCGAATAACTATCTTACTTTTATCAGTTAAACGCAACACATAACGAGTATCCGTACCAATATAAATACTATCTTCTACTATCGCTGAGACACAAAATTTTTCTGTATAAGTCAGTGGGTAAATTTCTACCTTTTCTGGACGTACAACTAAAGTAATAATTGTATCTATTGGCAGATGATTAGCACCACATACTAACAAAGACAAATATTCATCTATTAACACTAAAGTTTTTTCCCTTTGATGTGCAGTTATTCGCCCCATTAAAAAGTTACTTTCCCCAATAAATTCAGCTACAAAACGAGTTTTTGGTGACTCATATATTTCTACCGGATTTCCCACTTGTAGAACTTCTCCTTCGTACATTACTGCTATTCGATCAGACATTGTTAAAGCTTCTTCTTGGTCGTGAGTAACATAGATAAATGTAATGCCTAATCTTTGCTGCATTTGCTTTAATTCTAATTGCATTTCTTTGCGCAATTTCAGGTCTAAAGCACCTAATGGTTCATCAAATAATAGCACTGCTGGTTGTTTTGCTAATGCTCTTGCTAAGGCTACTCTTTGTTGTTGTCCACCAGATAATTGTCGGGGATAACGTTTGTGCATATCTACTAATTTTACTTGGGCTAAAGTATCAGTTACTCGACGATTTATTTGTGGGCGTGAAAGATTTTCCATTTCTAATCCAAAGGCAATATTTTCTGCAACTGTCAGATGAGGAAATAGGGCATAGTTCTGAAAAACTGTATTTACAGGGCGATGAAATGGTGGCTGATTTCCCATTGGTTTATTCTGAATAAAAATTTCTCCAGAGGTGGGTATTTCAAAGCCGGCTATCATTCTTAATGTGGTGGTTTTACCACACCCAGAGGGACCAAGAATGGAAAAGAATTCTGATTTTTCTATCTGGAGATTGATGTTATTGACGGCAGTAAATTCTTTTTGATTTTGACTTTTGAATATTTTGGAAATATTGATTAGTTCAACTGCTTTGTTTTCCATTTCCGGTCAGGTTATATTTAGTTAGGGTTTTTTAATTTTCAGGTGTTATAGAGCTTTTTACTTAGGTCTTATACCAAATTGATAAATTTTTGCTACAAATAATTAGGGTTATTTATACTAGTCAGTAGGGGCAATTTTATTTGGAATACTCCGCAAACGTAAACGGGTTTGCGCAGCATTCCGGAGGAAATCGCCCGTACAATGGAAGTAACTTTAATATTATTTTTAGCCGGAAAAAATTCTATTCTCTCTCTAACGCTATCTGACTTCAAACATTTTATTTGGCTCAACTATTTGTTTGTAACATTCCTCCGCCTTCACGAGGGGAAGCTGTTTTCCAAATCCTCTTAGGTAGATAATAAAATCCTTAGTAAGTTAAATGAGTATTCAGTAGTAGAAATTAGGCAACATTTTCACTTGAAGTAACACTCATAAATTCACAACTTCAGCAAGTCTCTTCCAGAGTAACTATGTTATTAGCTTATCAAGGTTTTAATCGAGGAATTATACTCCCATAAAAGGTACTATACGCCCTTTTTTAAACTCTTCTGAGGAACTTACAACCCTGCATTTTAGCACTCCTGCTAAATGGTGATAGCTGATAGGTAGTTAAATTTTCCCTCCTGATATTATCTAATCTACTTTTATGAAAACTGCTATAAATTAGAGGGCGAGCGAGGGGGTCGCCCATACAAATTGTGTAAACATTCAGCTATTAGCTGTCGGCTCATCATTTAACTTTAGCTGATGAGCTTTTATCCATACTTTTAATTGTTTGAAAACGTACCACTAAATTTGAAAATATAGTGGCCGACTTAAACCATTGGATTTTTAGCTAATAACGCCTCTGTAAGAGGTTAGCTGACTGCTGAATGCTTACTAAATTATGATTGGCTTTCCATGATTATACCTACTACTTAATAGCCAGAATATCAGATTAATTATTCTCGATAAACTTAGCGATCGCTTCTTTAGCTAAAATTGTATTTGGTTGAGCATAATTTTCTGTATAATTAACTTTTTCCTGGTTTAAAAAAGATGTTGAAGCTTGAATAAGTTCCCGAATATTTTCTGGTCTAGCATCATCAATAGCCCGGCTTATTCCTGTTAATTTAAGCTGTAGCCGGAGATAACCTTTTGCATTACTAAAACCCAGAATTTGTTCGGCTACTAAATAGTCTGCTCTGGCTTGAGCATTCATTAATACACTAAATAGTCGAATTGCCCATTCTGATAAACCCCATTCTACAATTTGATTAAATTTATAACTTTTAGTCGTTTGACCTGTACCTATAGAAAGCACTGAAATATCTTCTAGTTTATGACCCATTTTAATCGCATAAGCCACTGCTGCTAAAGTGGGGTTATTTGCAGCAACACCACCATCAATATGTGGGTAACTTTGACCTTCACCTTTTAATTCATAAGGGGGAAAATAAGTAGGTGCAGATGCAGAGGAAACACAGATTTCCCACAGAGGAAGATTCGAGTACCACCAGGAAAATGTATTATTAAAAAACCAGGGTTCGTCTTTAGACATATCATAACCAACTATCAAAATATTCGGCTTCACAACATCTTTAATTTTGATGGGAATCTGGTTTTTAACTAGATACTTTTTCATCACATTAATCAGACCTTCATTGGAGAATTTAGGAGCAGAAATCCCGTATTTCCAAATTAGAGGTAATCTTTTGGGAGACAAGCGACTTTGATAGGGAAAAATTTCTATTCCTTCATTCTGATAAATGTCAATAATTTGATTACTATTCATTCCAGAAATAATTGCTCCGGCAATTAAAGCACCTGTAGAAGTACCCGCAACCAAATCAAAGTATTCTTGTAAAGATTCGCCTTTCTGCTGTTGAATTTGTTGTTCAATTTCTTGCAGTATTCGTGCAGACATTACCCCACGAATTCCCCCGCCATCTAAGCTCAAAATTTTGAAAGTCATAATATTTTTTTGCTCAATATAATCATTTAACTATTAGATCATATCATTGCTATATCTATAATTAATGCAGGGTTTACTACCGGATTTTTGTTAATAACAGGAATGGATAATCTAGAGATTTATCTTAAGTATAAATCTCTATTTAAACTTGAGTTAAAGATTACTACCCACCCATGCCTAATTTAACTTCTGTCCAGGCTTCATCATATAAAACTGTAGCTTGACCAAGGTCTTGAATATATTGAAGTTTTGCAAATAATTCTGGTGGTGGATAAATTGCTGGGTTATTGAGGTCATCAGCTTCAATTAAACCTTGGTCTTTTGCTGCTTGATTTGGGGTAGCATATTTAATAAAGTTTGATATTTTTGCTCCTATTTCTGGTTCTAGAATAAAGTTGATAAATTTTTCTGCTAGTTCTTTATTTCTAGTTCCTTTGAGTATCACCATATTATCAGTTAATAAGATACTTCCCTCTTTTGGAATAGCATAACGAAGGTTAGGATTTTCTTTCATTACTTGAAAAACATCTCCACTCCATTCGCAAGTTAAATCTACTTCTCCTTGGTCTAATAAGTTTTGACCAGTGTCTGGCGCAAAAGCAGCGATCGCCTCTTTATTTTTAATTAGAAAATCTTTAGCTTGATTAATTTCTTGAGGATTGGTTGTATTGGGGTTATAATCTAGAGAAATTAAGGCAAGAGAAAAGCTACTTCGCATATCATCTAATAAGGCAACTCTCCCCGTAAATTTAGGGTCAAACATGGTTAACCAACTATCAATTTCACCTCCTGTTGCTTTGAGATTATAACCTATTCCCATTGTTCCCCATTGATAAGCAACGCTATATTTATTTCCTGGGTCGTAGGGAGGATTAAGAAATTTAGGAGTGAGATTTTTAATATTAGGAATATTTTCTTGATTTAGTTCTTCTAATAATCCTTCGGCAGCCATTATTCTGACCATATAATCAGCGGGAAAAGCGACATCATAGCCTGGGTTTCCTGGCTTAATTTTGGCATAGAGGTCTTCATTGCTTTCGTAAGTATCGTATTGAATTTTGACATTAAATTTGTTTTCAAATTCGGTAATTACTTCTGGAGCAATATATGTTGACCAATTATAGATATTTAGAAGATTATTACTGGTTGTATCTGAAGTATTGGGATTATTACTACAGCCAATAGGTATGATTAATCCAATGGCAAATAACAACAAAAAAGTGATAATTTTTTTCATGGTCACAAGTATTTTTATTCAGAAGGAACAAGGGAGGAAGTCTCAGATATTTTTAAAACTGATGTAAGTATTCAGCTAGCTTCCTACGGAGGAAATGTGTTAACAAGGGTTAGTTTTTCCTGCATAATACTGGACAAATAGCTTTTTAATCAACGAAGCAACGATTTGTTTAACTTCTATTAGATTTTAAACCAGAGATTCGTATAATTATGCTTTGATTAATAATTATCGCAATTCTCTAAAATATTCCAAAGTATTAGTCCGAAGCTAATAGTTTAAACATGACGGCTGAATGCTAAATGTTTACACACCGATATACGGATAAATGTAATAGAAAGGAATGATGACTTTATTTAATTATCATTCCAAAGTAAAGTTAGGAAAGACCAGAAATAAATTTATGGTAAATCTTCTAAAGATAGTTTATTTGTTTCCATTTTGTTGTAAGCATTCAGCTCTCATAAGTGGGCTTTAATGAATATAGACTTTAAGCACAGCTTTGATAGTAAATATAAATTCTGATTCAATTAATCAAGCTTTTATCTAACACTAAAAGCAATAGCTAATTGCTAAAGTGCTGACGGCTGAATACCAGGGTCATTTCATTCTAGATTTTAGCAATGAATTTACTGGCTTTACAGATAGCTAAAGATGCGTTGTCTAAAGCTGGCAATAAGGTATTCTCGTAAA
>JASJEE010000319.1 GCA_030064835.1 Microcoleaceae cyanobacterium MO_207.B10
AAAAAAATTGGCGTTGCTGATTTTGGGTATGATTTGTATTTTTTAGTAATTGCTGAACTATTGAATCACAAATATTTGGGATTGTTAAATTTTTATTTTCATACCTTGATTCAGCAACGCCAAAAAATTTATTATAATAATCGAAATAAAGATTGCTGAGGTTATTCTAGATTATTTGCACCAAAC
This sequence comes from Microcoleaceae cyanobacterium MO_207.B10, assembly GCA_030064835.1. GTDB lineage: Bacteria > Cyanobacteriota > Cyanobacteriia > Cyanobacteriales > Microcoleaceae > JASJEE01. The sequence continues at coordinate 187 of JASJEE010000319.1, forward strand.
AAAATTAACTATCAATCTAATTTGAAATTCCATGATTGAATTTTAACCTTTTGCGTACTAACCTCAGTCTTCAACATAATTTATGGAGATACCAAACTTTAACAAAAAAATATCCACTTTAATTTTGGCTGGAAATATCATGTTAAAAATCAAAACTATACTAACTACACTCACAGCACTCACACTGCTATTACCTACTAATTAACTATCCGTTCGGGCTAACCCCACTTAATCATAAAATTATACCTCAACAGAACAAATAAATAACACCGAAACCGAAAAACCTCAAAATATTTATGAACAGGCCAAAGAAGAACTACCAGAAGACCTTTTTTGGGCCAAAGAGTTAATAAAAAAATCATACTCAACCAATTAATTCTTCCTACATTGTCTGAAGCCGACATATAGCAAGATGAAATGATTTGAGGAAAAAACTGTACTAGTTTGGATACCAAATCCCATTTGGACTTGGGTTTGGTATCCAAACCCCTACGATAAAATATCACAACTTAATTTAGGATTGCCATATTTAAGATACTCATATTTCCCTATTTACGACTTGACATTTCTCCTTTGTGAGGCAATATTTTCGGATTTTTTGTACGAGAATGTATACCGCAGGAAGCTAATTTAAAATTGAATTTTGGTCTGATTAAGATTGTGTTTATAATAAAAGTTTAACGATTGCTTCAGGATTAATCAAGATAATTATGACTGCTATTCAATTTATTTCAGGTGTCGATGAAGAGGCTATACCAGACGTGCGTCTGACCCGTTCTCGTAGTGGTAATCAGGGGACAGCAACATTTATTTTTGAAAATCCCAAGGCTTTAAGTGCTGATGCTACTGAAGAGATTACAGGGATGTATCTCATTGACGAAGAAGGCCAAATCACTAGTCGTGAAGTTAAGGCCAAATTTGTTAATGGCGAGCCAAGAGGTTTAGAAGGACTTCATGTGATGAAAAGTAAAGAAGATTGGGATCGCTTTATGCGGTTTATGGAGCGCTATGCTAAAGAGCATGGATTAGAATTTAACAAGGCTTGATGTCTTACCCCAGGCCAGAAACTTTCTGGTCTGGGATATTTTTCTATTAAATATAAAGATAAATTAGTTTTTGCTCTAACTCAAATAGATAATAAAAGACATAATATATGGATAGACAAATTCCTCATCCTAATTCTGAAAAGGTTAGTCTTTGTTGTGCTGTAATTACGGTTAGCGATACCCGCACGCCAGAAACAGATAAAAGTGGTCAGTTGCTTCAGGAAATGTTGAAAAATTCTGGTCATTCTATCCCAGAATATACTATTATCAAAGATGAAAAATTTGAAGTCGTAGCACAAATTAAGTATCTATCTCAGCGAGATGATATAGATGCGATAATTTTTAATGGAGGAACAGGTATAGCCCCTAGAGATACGACTTATGATGCTATCGAAAATTTACTCGAAAAAATTTTGCCTGGTTTTGGAGAATTATTCCGGTGGCTCAGTTATCAAGAAATAGGTTCTAGGGCTATCGCTTCTCGTACTGTTGCTGGTACTTATCAAGGTAAATTAGTATTTTCACTCCCAGGTTCTAGCAATGCAGTCAAATTAGGAATGGAAAAGCTAATTTTACCAGAATTAGTTCATTTAAGAAAGCAGTTGCTGGGAGATAAATTTCTGTAAAATTAGCGATCGCCCCGAATAACCTCAAATCAAACGCTTTTTTCCTGAATTCAATTTTCTTCTTCCCGTAATACTAACGGACGTAACAATAACTTATTTTTCAATAGATTAACAGCTTGGGCATAATAAGGATCTGATATGGTAGCCACTGCACTTGGTTGCCGATATAAGCGACGTTTTTGAGAGTCAGTTAAGTTCAGCTCTACATCTGGAGTCACTCCCTTCTTGCTAATATCAGTGCCACTGGGAGTATAGTAATGGGCAATAGTTACCGCTAAACCCGAACCATCTGATAAAGAATGAACTTGCTGTACCAAAGCTTTACCGAAAGTTTTGTCTCCCATAATCACAGCCCGGCCATTGTCTTTGAGAGCCCCTGCTAGAATTTCACTGGCACTAGCTGAGTCACCATCTACTAGAACCACTATCGGCTTATCAGTCAAAGCTGAACGATTTGCCCGAAGTTCTTCCCTGTCCCCAGAGCGGTTAACTGTACTTACAATAGCACCTTTATCAAGCCACATCCGAGCAATATCAATACTAATACGTAATAAACCTCCAGGATTACCACGTAAGTCTAAAACATAACCATCTACATTTTGCTCGTCTAGGTTTTTTATTGCCTTTTGCATCTGTTCCCCTGCGTGGGCGCTAAATTCTTGCAAACTAATATAGCCGATACGCTGATTTCCCTCACGCTTAAGATCGTAACGAACGGCTTGTAATTCTATCCTAGCCCTTGTCAAAGTCACATTAAATTCTTTTTCCCCAGGACGTGCGACTCGAAGTGCCACATCTGTACCCACATCGCCCCGAATCATTTCTGCGGCTTCAGATACATTCATACCGATAGTAGATTTACCATCAATTTCTAAAATTTGGTCTCCCGCTTTTAAACCAGCCTTCATTGCGGGTGAATTTTCCAGAGCTTCTACAACTGCGATCGCCTTGGTCAGATCATCTTGCTTCAGTTGCATTCCCACCCCAGACATTTCTCCTGCTGTCTGATTCGTCAAAGCCTGAAATTGTTCTGGGTCGAGGAAACGAGTATAGGGGTCATCTAACTGCTCTAGAGCTTGGCGTAATGCCTCATAAGCTTGTTCTCTGGAAGTATAATTTTTTTCTAATAAAGTTTGCCTAGTTGCTTCCCAGTCTATATGATTGAAACCACCGTCAACATATTCTCGGTTAACAATTTGCCATGCTTCATCCACAACAGCTTTGGGACTATTTTCTAAACTTGCTTCGGCTGGTTTGATCAAGTTCGGGGCCAAAAAAGATAAAGCTGCTGTTGTGGCGATCGCTCCACCAGATAAAATAGCTTGAATTAGAGAAAAGCGTTTTGAGGCTAAATTCATTGAATTTTTTTTGTAGTTGGACATTTACCGAGTTGACATTCCTAATAATTTATGATAACCAGATAATATTATTTTGTTAAGGAAGCCTAATATACTACTAATATAGGCTGAATTTATTGATCACTGTATCTATTGTATCTCTACTCATCAGAAAATTCAGAAAGTACGAAAAATTTACGACTAAATAACTACTGATACTTCTCTATTTTAGAAGATGCAGCTAATCAAGATGTAAGATCAACATTAGAGTTAACAACTAATCTTCATGTTAACGAGTAAATCATTAGTTTGAATGCCGACTGTAAAAATACTTAAATATTTTCTAGAGAGAAAATAAAGGCGGACAGTCAGAGGATACGATCAAAGAAATATGATTTTAAAGATGATATTTGAGCAAAAGCAATCTATTCACCCAAAATCCAGAAATTAGCTGTGAGAATTGTTACAATGTTTACAGATTTTTATGATTAGTTTATTAAGATTAAAAGAGACTTTTAGATATGGTGGCAACTAAAACCAAAACGCCAAATTGGCAAAATTCACTCATAAATCTAGCCGTCGCCATCACAACTTTGGCAGGAGTCGTCAGCTTCCAAATCATCTGGCCATCAGAGGATTCTCCTTTAAAACAGAAAACTGTTGTAGATCCAGCAGATGCTGAAAAAGCTGAACAAAAAGAAGCCTTACAATTAAAGTTACTAAAAGCAGCCCCTACCTTTGGATTTGATAATCTAATTGCAGATTGGGTATTTCTCCAATTTCTGCAATACTTTGGAGATGATGCAGCCAGAAATCAAACAGGCTATTCTTTAAGTGAAGATTACTTTGATATCATCACCCGTTTTGATCCGCGATGGGTTGATACATACCTCTTCCTTTCCAACTCTCTATCTATATATGAAGCGAAACCGGAACTAGCAGTAGAATATATGACTCGTGGCACCGATGTACTTTCCCCAGAAATAGATCCTAAAGCTTGGCAAGTATGGAGATTGAAAGGAATAGATCAGTTATTATTAGTGGGTGATATTCCAGGGGCAATTCGTTCTCACGAAATGGCAGCAGAATGGGCAGACAATACATCAGATCAAGAGTTAAGCTCTCTGTTTAGGAACACAGCAGAATTTCTCAAGCAAGATCCTGATAGTAAATTAATTAGGTTTAACGCTTGGTTGTGGGTGTACTATCAGACAAGGGATAAAAGGGTACGCGAACGCGCTAAACAAGAAATTCTTGAACTTGGTGGCGAAGTAAAAATGACCAAGGAAGGAGAAATGCGCTTTGTTTTGCCGAAGTCGGGAGAATAAGTTATCATGCCGTAGGTTGGGTTAAGCGAGAGCGCAACCCAACATATATTTATTAGAGTTGTTGGGTTTCCTTAAGGTCAACCCAACCTACGCTAGCTTTAACTTTCCTCACCTACAACTAAATACCACAGCGCATCAATACCTCTGCCGACATATTCTGAATCTTGATGTTGTTGAATCCATTGAATAATTGTGGGGAGGATATTGTTGGATTTTTTGCCTAGTTTGCCCAAGGCTTTGGCTGCACTCCCACGTACAAAAGAATCCTCATCTTGAAGCCTTGCTACTAGAGTGTTAACTACAGTTTCTGAACTATTGCCCAATCTGCCTAAAGCTATGGCTGCATTCATACGCACATTAGAATCTTCATCCTGAAGCAGTGTTACTAGGGCACTGATTACAGTTTCTGAACTATTGCCTAATCTGCCCAGGGCTGTGGCTATCTGCAAAGTGACAGAATAATTCTCATCCTGAAGCAGTGCTACTAGGGCACTGATTACAGTTTCTGAACTATTGCCCAATTGGCCTAAAGCTGAAATTGCCCAACCTTGCACATCAGAATTTTCATTTTGAAGAAGCCCTAGTAAGGTAGTTACTAATGTTTCTGGGCTTTGTCCTAAATACCCTAAGGCTATAGCCGCTATCCAACTTACATCAGAATCTCCATCCTGAAGCAGTGCTAGTAGAGCACTTACTACTGTTTCTAAATTGTTTTGCAATTTGCCTAATTCAGCCAAGGCTGAGGCTGTCCACCCACGCACACTATAATTCTCATCCCGAAGTTGTGCTAGTAGGGCGCTGACTACAGTTTTTGAACCATTTCCTAATTTAGCTAGGGTTGAGGCTGCCCACCCACGCACACTAGAATCTTCATCCTGAAGCCGTGCTAGTAGAGTAGTTACTACTGTTTCTGAGCTGTTTCCCAATTTACCCAAGACTAAGGTTGACCTCCAACGTACATAATAGTCCTCATCCTGAAGCCGTGCTAGTAAGCCACTGAGTAAAGCTTCTGAACTCTTACCAACCTTGAAGGCATCGGCAGTCGCCCTTCTACGGACATGAAAATTTTCATCTTGGAGTCGTGCTAGCAATATTGTGATTACTTCATCTTCCCCCCCTAATTCTGCTTGATATTTGAACAACCGCAACTCATCAATCAAATCTGCCTGCTCTTTCAACATCTCCAAAACTTCCCCCTCAAAATCAGTTTCATACAAACTACAAAAAACCCGATAAACCTCCTCCCTAACTTTCTCACCAACCTTCTCTTCAATACTTACCTCCAACTCAACCAACCTCTCCAAAATCTCCTGCACCAACTCACTACCAACACTCCGCAAACCCTTCGGATTTTCCGCCAAACAATTTCCAGCAAACAACAAATCCCGATGCAACCATTCCTCATACTCACTACTATTATTCAAAACTGCTCGAATAGCCTTCGCCGCATTTTTCGGCTTTTGTTGCGCTATCAACAACAATAAAACCTCTCGCCAGTGGGAGTCATGCAAATGTTCTCGAATGGCATTTAAAATAATCCCAAAATCAAACTCATTCTCTAACTGATAGTCAATTTCCTCAGCACACAAATATTCCTGAAAAGTCTTATGCACAAAAGCATAACAGTCTTGCCCCTGCTCATTCAACAAACCAGTGCGTTCCCGAATCAAATCCACAAATCTTTCTGCCTCCTCCTTCGCTTGATACAACTGCACCTGCTTCAAACCCTTAATCTCTCGACTCAACTGAGAAATCAACTCATCCTTATCTATCAACGTTCCACCCTCACCATTGCCAACATTTCCCTGAGTATGTACCCAATATGCCAATAATTCCATCAACCTGCGTAAATCATCCAAACCCAAATACTTCAACCGCCCATCACTACTTAATTCCTTATTGGCATCCCAAGAAATTAACAATGTTTCCACTGCTTTGTTATAAAGTCGATGTCTTTCCTTCGGCAAAACCGCCTGATACCGATGAATCAAAGCAATAATCGTCAACAACAAAGGGTTCCGTGCCAATAATTTAATCCGATCGTTATCATCTAACGCCTTTTGCAAACTTTCTTTCCGTCTTTCCGCCTCCACTTTATCTTTAAACCGACTGTCATACCAATTATTAATAAAGGTCGAAATTTTCTCATCATCAAAAGGCTGCATTTGATAGTGGGGAAATTCGGCAGTGCGGAAAAAGTCGCGCCGATACCCCGCCGGGCGAGATGTAATAATTGCCCGATTTCTGTCAAACTGCCCTAAAAAATTCTCAATGCGTCTGACAACATCATAACGTTTACCTGACTCCGCCACTTCATCCAAACCATCCAACAATATTAACGCTCTGCCATCTTCCAACCAATGCTCAAAAAATCCCACTGGTAGAGTTTTAACTGCCATCGTTTTTTCGGCAAATATCCGAATATATTCCAGAATACTTTTGTCTGGATGTCGCGCCAAGTCGCGCATTTTGATCAAAATTGGCAGCCAGTCTGTGTTGGGGTCTAAACCTAGATATCCCCCCTGGCCCCCCTTTGAAAGGGGGGAATAAGATGGGGAAGAAGATTTGGACTCCTTTGTAGGGGTGGAAGAAAATTGAGTTTGGCGATCGCGCAGTGTTGCATCAGCCGTATCTCCATCGCCCCCCTTACCAAGGGGGGTTGGGGGGATTGACTTCTTACCAAAAGGGGTTGGGGGGATAGATGCCAACATCACGGCAAAATAACTCATCAAAGTTGTTTTTCCCGAACCAGGCGCACCCAATATTACAACTTTCCGCGACTGACTTTGAGTCAATAATTCTGAGGCTAAAAATTTCCTGCCAGTGGTATTTGTCAATAATTCTCTTTCCAGTTCCCCACTTCCTCCTAATAATAAATCCCGTTCAAAACCTCCTCCGGTCGAGACATCTTCTACCACATCTGGCATAACAAAAATATAGGCTAATTTCTCTGACTTTTCTACTTCTTGCCCAGGCACATAAATCCCGGCAAATTTTACATCATCAAACCAATTAGTTAACTGTTCAAAATAATTTTGTTTGGCAACCTGAAATTTAATATAAGTGTCAGTTTGTTGAAAGTAAGCATTAACAAAAGTTTCTATCCACGGCTTTAGACTTTTTTGATTTAGTTGAATATTTTTCGCCTCAGCTTCTTGTTTAAAGATGGTAATTAAAATATCAATATCTGGTTGACCTTGATTGGTTAATGGTTTTTGGAATTCTGTCAAAACGGCAGAATGTTCAAAATATTGACTGAGAAATTTCTTAACTCCAGTCCAACCATCTCGTTTGGCAGGATAAAATAAAAGCTGTTGGGGAGGGAGTTTCTTTTCCCATTCCTTAACAGCTTTTTCTCCAGATTTGATAGCTTTTTCTATATCTGTTTTATTGAGAGATTGAGTGAGGCGATCGCTACCTTTTTCCCAAGCACTATCCCACAAAGAATCAGCAATTTTCGATAATCCCCAACCTGCTAAACCTATTAAACCAGCTTCCATAATTTTACCTCTAAATTAGGTTCTGTTCTATTTTAATATTGCCTTCCTTATATAGGTGAAATATTCCGGAAAAGTATAGTTCATTAATTGATAATTACCTCTGGTTAAAACCGTTACGGAATTGCAGATCCCGAAATATTATTTCTTTTCTTGGTCGATTGGATATGGCGTTTGCGCTCCGCAAAGCTCCGCTAAC
>JASJEE010000311.1 GCA_030064835.1 Microcoleaceae cyanobacterium MO_207.B10
AATTCTGGTTTAAAGCCTCCCCTTGGATAGGGGAAAAAAAGAAATGATATTTCCCGATATTCAATTCCGTAACGGTTTTAACCAGAGGTAATTATCAATTATCCATTATCAATTATCAATTAATGAACGTAGGGGTTTGGTCTCCAAACCCTAGTCAACATAATGGGATTTGGAAACCAAAACCCTACAGTTTTTCTCACATCTGATTCCTGATTGCTATAGCAATCCTATTTTACTCGTATCAAAAACTTAGTTGCTCTAATCCCCGTTACAAAAACAACTTCTGACTTCTGAATTCTGGCTTCATTAAGGTTACTCAATCAGAAATTTTCAGCTCATATAAATTCCAGAAACCACCACCAAGTTCACCATATTTAATGCCTTGAACTCTATTTCTTATCGCCTCAAACTCTAAAGGATTTACCATATATATAAAAGGTAATTCCTCAGCAATAATTTGCTGTGCTTGACCATAAAATTCTTTCCGTTTTTCTTCATCTAATACCTGAGATGCTCTCACATAAAGGTCATCTATTTGCTGTTCCCACTCTGCTATTTTCCAACCTTCTATTGATTCTTCTCCAGGTTGAGTTCCTTGATTAAAAGTATGCAATCTACCATTTACAGACCAGATATTATAACCACCATGAGGTTCAACACTACCTCCTGTAAAACCTCCCAAATAAGCCTCCCAATCTCTAGACAAAGATAGTCGTTCTACATAAGTATTAAAACTCAAAAATAGAGTATTAACTTTAATACCTATCTTCGCCAAATCTTGATTTATTTGTGTTGCCATTTGTTCTCTAACTTTCCTACCAGCACTTGATAATAAAGTGAATTCAACTTTGTTATCTTCAGCATCCAATAATTCTCCATTTTGATTATATTTAAAACCAGCATTAAGTAATAGTTCTTTAGCTTTTTCTGGGTTATATTCGTAAACTTTCAAACCATTTTCTGGAGAGAGATAAAAAGGACTTGTAACAGGAATAGGTGAATATTGAGGCGCACCTAATCCACGATATATATTGTTTGTCATAGCTTCCCGATTAATAGCATAAGCGATCGCTTGTCTAAATGCTTTATTATTAAACCACCGAGACTTAATCGGATCTACAAATGGTTTTCCTTGAGAATTACTAGCCTGGTTAAGATTAAAAGAAACAAAGCTGGAGGCAGGTGTAGGTCCACCATTATAAATAGTATAGTTACCTTTATCTTCTTCTCTTTTCAAGAGGGGAAACATTTCTGGTTCTACTTTCATTCTGTCTAGTTCCCCAGAACGAAAATTTAACAGTTGGTTATCTGTATTTTCAATCACTTGCCAGACAATATTATCAATGTAAGGTTGAGAATTTCCTTGGTTATCTTGACGCCAGTAAAATGGATTACTTTCTAAAATAATTCTCTGATTAGGAGTATAGATTTTGAGGCGATACATACCATTACCAACAATTTCTTCAACAGGAGTATTAGTTCCCCATTTTGTCAGATAATTTAACTCTCCTTCTGAGTTAGTAGTACGAACAGATTCTTTTAAAGCATGAGCAGGTAAAATTGGTAGTCCTCCAGCATATCTAATAAAAGGTGCAAAAGGTTCTGGTGTGGAAAATTCTATCCTCAGATTATCAATTTTTTTTACTGTTGGTAAAGCACCACTTTTACCAATTCTGAGAATATCTTTAAAACTGGTAGGAATTTTATCATTGAGATATATTTCATTATAGGAAAATACTACATCATCAGCAGTTAAAGCTTCTCCATCTGACCATTTTAAACCTTCTTTTAATTTAATAATGATTTGTTGTCCGTTTTCGGAAACTTCCCAAGATGTAGCTAAACCCGGTTCTAATTCACCTGTTATACCATTTTCGATAATTAAGCCATCATAAATATATCCAAAAACACTATATGCTGACTGATTTAATGGGTAGTTGAAAGTAGAAGCATCGCTTGGCGTAGGAACAATAATACTAGATTGATAATTTGATGGTGCTGGTCTACAAGCGCTGAGGAAAAATATTAAAATAACTGTGAATAAAATTGTTAGTTTACGATAATATTTTTTTGGGTAATTAAATTTAATCATATTTAGGTAACTGATATATCTCTGTAAAAAGATAATACCAAATAAAATCAAGATATTTCTGTTGTGAGGCAATAAATTTATTTATAAGTATTTAACCAGGTATGATATAACTTTCAGAGATATTTTATCAAAATAATTGGGTCGCTCAACCCCACCTTTTAAGGCGAAATGTTTTTGGAGCGGGGTATAAATCCCCGTTACAAAAACAACTTCTGACTTCTGACTTCTGACTTCGTTATTCTATTCCCTGTTCCCTAGAACCTAGAATTTTGTACCTCACAAGCATGGGAATTGCTAGGCTTTGTTGCATCAAAGTAGCGATAGAACATCCGTTCCGCTTTACTACGCACATGGAAAGCAGAGCATGAACTCAGAAAACGCGGAGCAAATATAGTAGCTATATTACTCTCTTTTCCGAGATTGATGTTTTATTCATCTATTGTCCAATAGATGATTTTTTATTCATCTATTGGACAATAGTTACAGCAGTTTCGGCGCATTATTAAGTACATATGTGGAGCAAGTGTGGCAGCTATATACTTTCATGCAAAAGCCAAATTGCTATATAACTTCCAGAGATATTTTATCTAGCGTTGCTGAACCAAGGGATGAATCTTTCACTCACCACACCCCCTACACTAATTCATCCCACACATAAGCAACGCCTTTTATCCATCCACACCCAAACTAAAGGCGTTGGTAATTGGTCGGATGATTTTTTGTAGGGGTAAAACTATTTGCCTAATATTGTTGGATATTTGAAGCTATTACAAAGGAATAAAATTGGAAGTTTCATCCCTTAATTTACCAACGCCAAACTAAACTTTTGCAGTCTTTCGCAACGTCTCTGAAGGCAACTCCCCAAACATAGCTTTGTAATCTTGAGTAAAATGACTTTGATGGTAGAACCCAAATTGACTGATGAGGGTAGCCAGAACACAACTTTCTAGCTCGCTTGCTTTCAGATGTTGTCGCACTGCATTGAGTCGTCGCACCTTCAGATAGCGCATCGGACTCATGCCAAATAACTCCTGAAAACCACGGGATAAGGCAGAACTGCTAGACCCTAAATCTTCCGATAGCTGTTTTAAGGTTAGGGGTTGTTCTAAGTTTGCTGACATTTTTTGCTCTGCTTCCGCAATCAACTTTGCTCTTTGGGAAGATTTGAGGAAACATTTGCAATTCAACTTGATAGGAATCTGACTAATTAACAAAGGAACGAAATCATCAGCAACGAGTTTCGCAATATGAGGTTTTTGTAACCAATCGGGTTTGTCTACTGCTAACCAAAATAGTTGTTTCAAGTAATCTTTAATTTCTTTCATCCCAGTTGGTAGCAAATTCACATGATTTTTACTCCGGAAATTATTGTCTATATCGTGACGTTGTAGTTGATCTGCATAAGTCTGAAAAGTTTTCAAAGGTATACAAATATCTATTATCGCTCCACCTTGAGACATTATGAAATCAACTTCTCTTTCATTGAAACCAAAAAGAGTCATTTGAGGTTTGATGAGGTGACGGCAGCAGTAAAATTCTCCTCCATTCTGAAACCAGGCAATAGAAAAACACCAGTATTCTTTCAATTTATCACCAAAATTTTGAATCCCTTGATTTACCTGAGCATATATAAAATGTATGTCACCAACCTGAATCCAGAAAAAACCAGCTTCAAGAAAACCAGGGCTAAGTTGTATTATTTCCAGCCCAGAATAGGCAACCAACTCTTTGAAACCATCCACATCTGTAAAGCATTTGGAGACAATCTTGAGATTGCTTGTTCCAGAATCGTCTTTAGTTTGGGTAATCTGACTCTTGTTTATATCCATCAACACAGTCCTTTTTGTAACAGTCCATTAATAGAAAACAATCAAAGGAGTTATAAGTAAAACTTATTTTTTTTTTTGATTAAATTATTAATTTCTATAAATGAAAAAGTGGGAATTTTTGGTTATTCAAAGAGATAGATTACCACTAAGCTAAGTTTCAAGTCTTCGGATTACTCTGTTATGGTACGGAGTGGGTATGACCAATCTTAATTCGATTGATGATTTCAAGGGTGTCCAATGTGAATAGAATGGAAGCCAGCTCGTGATGGCTGATAGATTTTACCCAAGTTCTCAAATATGTTCTCAGTGTGGGCATCAACAGAAAATGCCTTTACATGAGAGAATTTATAATTGTGCTAACTGTGGATTTACTGCAGACAGAGACTTTAATGCTGCTGTCAACGAGCGAAAATTATCCACGTCAGTAGCTTGAGTTTCAAGCGATTTTAAGCCTGTGGAGAAGATAAGTTACAGACAATAGTCAGTGATCTTCTGTGTTAGCGGAGCTTTGCGTTAGCAAAACAGGAAGCTAACTCCAAAGCTCATGCAATCATTCATGGGTAAGTTTGGGTAAGTTTAGTAGAACGGAGTAGTCAATTAGAACTCTCAAGTTCATCTCACGGAATAACAAATCGCCATCAAAATTTGTTTAATTACGGCTTTTGGTTCCTCTTTAAGTCTGAGATTGGCTTTTGAAGTTATCAGGACTTACGCACCAATCGCCATATCTAGTAAGGGCGAATGGGATTCGCTCCTACAGATGGTGTAGATTCTCATATTTGGCCTAAGTCCTGGTTATATGAAAATTAATTAAGGAGATTATTTTCGTGCAACGAATTATGAAAATGGGTGTCGCTATGGCGATGTCCCTATTGCTTATGGTCTCAGGGATATTACCTTGGTTCCCAACAGCACCAGCTTTTGCCCAGGAAGGAATCACCACCCTACCCTACACCCAACGACCCAACATCCTAATGATAATGGGTGATGATATTGGTTGGTATAACATTAGTGCCTACAACAACGGCATTATGGGCTATCAAACCCCCAATCTTGATAGTATTGCTAAAGAAGGAATCATGTTCACTGATTTCTATGGGGAAAATAGCTGTACTGCTGGTCGTGCGGCCTTTATCACTGGTCAAGCTTCTATCCGTACTGGGATGACCAAGGTAGGATTACCTGGTATAAATATAGGTTTACAAAAGGAAGACCCAACTCTAGCAGAGTTACTGAAACCCCTTGGCTATCGTACTGGTCAATTCGGGAAAAACCATCTGGGTGATTTAGACCAATATTTACCCACCGTCCACGGATTTGACGAATTTTACGGCAACCTCTATCACCTCAACGCTGAAGAGGAACCCGAAAACGAAGACTATCTACCCGAAGGTGAATCTAAAGTATTCGATCAGTTCCGACCCAGAGGGGTACTCCACAGCTTTGCTGGCATAAATTCTTATGTATGCGATCCAGAGAAAGGTGAAGTCCCTGCCCCGATCAAAAAAGATACTGGGGATCAAGTAATCTGTGATACAGGTGCCCTCACGAAAAAGCGGATGGAAACCATTGATACAGAAGTATTAAATAAGACAAAAGGGTTCATTGCAGAAGCTAAGGAAGCAGATGAGCCATTTTTTGTCTGGTTTAATACTACTCGGATGCACGTCTATACCCACCTAAAAGAAGAGTCTCAGGGAGTTACTGGGCAAGGAATCTATGGGGATGGCATGGTAGAACATGATGGTCAAGTAGGAGAGCTGCTCTCATTCGTCAAAGAGCAAGGTTTAGACGAAGATACAATTATCATCTACACTACTGACAACGGTGCAGAAGTATTTGGTTGGCCAGATGGTGGCATGACGCCTTTCTATAGTGAAAAGAATACCAATTGGGAAGGAGGTTTCCGTGTACCTGCTATGATCCGTTGGAAAGGTCACTTACCTGAAGGTGTAGTCTCCAATGAAATTATGTCTCACCTTGACTGGGTTCCAACTCTCTTAGCTGCGGCTGGTGTTGAGAATATCGACAGACAACTTCTAGCAGATGATGATAAATGGAAAATCAATGCACAATACCCCGAATATGAACAATATGACGTTCATTTAGACGGATATAACTTCTTACCTTACTTAGCATCTCTTGCAGATCCAGAAAACGACCTAAAACGCGAGGAAAGTTGTCCTTCTACTCCTGGTGTGTTCGGTGTATTAGGTCGTATTGACGACTATTGCCCACCTCGTCATCAGTATGTCTATTTCACTGATGATGGTTATCCATCAGCCGTCCGCTATAACGACTGGAAAGTGATATTTAGTGAACAGCGTGCAGAGGGCTTTGATGTTTGGGAAGAACCCTATGTTAATTTGAGGGTTCCCCTGTTATTGAACTTGCGTCGCGATCCCTTTGAGAAAGCACCTCACGAGTCAGAGAATTATCCTGACTGGAGGTTCCGTCGAATTTTCTTACTTGGTCCTATTACCGCATCTGTAGGTCAGTTTCTCAATAGCTTTGTTGACTATCCCCCTCGCCAAAGACCTGCTTCTTTTACTATTAATCAGATAGTAGATGGTGTAGTACAAAAAATTCAAATAGACAGGCTACAAGAGGAGTTTCCGTTTATTACAGGGTTAAGAAAGATCCTTCAGACGATTGTTGACAACGGTCAGGATTAAATCAAAAATTAGGCTACAGGTAGTATCTATTGCTGCTCAGTGTTAGCGAAAAAAATACTGCTTGTAATATGAGTCTAATATCATGTCCGGTTAAACACTTGTAATTAAATGTAGGTTGGGTAGAACGAAGTGAAACCCAACAAAAGGCTGATTGTGTTGGGTTTAGTTCCTCAACCCAACCTACAACTAGCGATTTTATTATAAGTAATCATCCGGACTTGATATAAATTTAAATCCATGAGTCTCTTGGTGATTAATATTTACTCAGATATTAATTACCTGATTACACTACGGTGTACACAAAAGTTGAATTTAGGAGGATCTTTTTAAGACTTTTGTTGAAGATAGATCCTCCTATTTCTCTTGAAAACAATTTGACCTACTTTCAAGATGTGTAAATCAACCATGAACTTTCTCAACATCAACAGAAAAACTATCTCATTTTTTCTTTCAGTTTTGCTCTCAATCTTTTGTATCGGCGGTACTTTAGGTTGTCTTCCTGCGTATGCAGCATTAGAGTCGTGGAATGAAACTCCTACAAAACAAGCAATCACCGACTTCGTGAATCAAGTTATTACTGATGATGTTCCAGTAAAAGAGCGCATTGCTGTTTTTGATAATGACGGAACCTTGTGGGCTGAAAGACCTCATTATTTCCAAGAAGACTTTATTACAAAAAGATTGGATAAATTGCCTGAAACCAGAGTCAGTAGACTGATTCAAAAGACTCAAAAGAGAATTGATCAAACTGGAGGAGATCCTATTTCAGAGGAAGGCAAAACTTTTTTAAGTGGAATCCCAGTTGCTAGTGGACTCACAACAGGTGAATATAACTCCTTAGCTCACGATTTTCTCGTTACAACAAAACATAATGAATTGACTTCTGACAATGATGAAGGTTATGAACGGTTTGATACTGAATATATCAACCTGACTTACAAACCTGTGATTGAATTAGTTAACTACCTCAAAGAAAATGATTTCAAGGTCTATATTTGTTCTGGAGGTGGCATTTATTTTGTTCGTTCCTTTTCTGATGACGCTTATGGTATTCCCACTGAAGAAGTGATCGGTTCAGCTATCACAACAAGATATGATGAGTCAAATATAACCGATGGACCTGGAGGGAGTTTAGTCCGTAAATCATGGTTAGCTCACTATGACGATCAACAGGGTAAACCTGTAGGAATTGAACTGTTTATTGGCAAACGACCGCTCATCGCCGTTGGAAATTCTAGTGGTGATTTTGAAATGTTTAAATACACAGATTCTGGAGTAGATAAATCCTTAATCGTGCTAATTAATCATGATGATTGTGTTCGAGAATATAAATACAATGATGTGCCTGGAAGCACTCATTTAGAAGAAGGTGTAGAAGTAGCTGATAACGAATCTCTCGACTACGCCCAAAATCATCAAAATTGGATCGTGGCTAGTATGAAAGACGATTTCAAGACTATCTTTGATCCAATTCCATCAAGAGCACCTCAAATGTGTCCTAAACTTTAGTTAGTTGTGAGTCAGGTTGGCTTTGCTCACCTGATATAAAATTATTAAATTACAGTGGTTTTCATTTCCGGAGACCAAAGTAGGGAGGTTCCATGGAACCT
>JASJEE010000034.1 GCA_030064835.1 Microcoleaceae cyanobacterium MO_207.B10
GGAATAGGGAATAGGTCCGAAGAAATCAAGACAAATATTTGTCGCTATTAAATCTAGGAATATATGTACTGAATACTTCTCTATCTACCTGATTTCAATCCCTTGAAGTATTACCGCTTTTAGATTTTAGTTACTTGTATGCTCTCTTAATAATTATTTGACAAACAGTCTCTTAATCAGCTAGCCCTATTTATATTAAACAAATCTTCAGAGAGAATTGATATTACTTAATAATACATACTTTTAAGCTTGACAATTTGCTGATAAGCTGATATGAGTATTTATAAATCATAGGGCTTAATCACCAGATAATCTTTGAAAAATCGCGTGAAATCTTCCTTCAATCATAATATTAGTAAGGGTTTTTCAGGAACTACAGATGCACTAAAATTAGAAATTTATCGGGAATATACTTGAGTCCAGTAATTTCTCTACTTCAGAAATTTATTAAGTATATTAAGTTAAGAAAGCGCAAAAAAATTAAGTATGTGACGAAAAGTAAGGTTAAGAAAAAATCTCTCCCCCTTCTGCTTTTTGACCGCAATAACTTCAAGTTATACCTAATGATACTGATACTGTTTCACAGAAGTCAGGAGCGCTGAACTTTACGAGCAAAGTGACACAATCTCAAAAATCAGAAGTGAGATTTTATCTGCTGAAAACATCAATACTAAATGAATTTCAGGTTATTATTTTACACAATCAAGTTGTCAACTATTTGTGACAAAATAAAGTTAATGAGTCCGAAAAATTAATTATACTTTAGAAATTTCAACAGTTAGTTTGAGAAAAAAATTATGAAAGGATCTTTTGCTAAATACGCCCAAGAAAACAATACACAAATAACATTCTATTATATTGAAGGTCATACAGAAACCTTCACTGTTCCAATCAATTCACAACAATTTCAACAAGAATTACCGACTTTATTACAAGAGCCTTGGATAATTTTTCATTTAATTGATGAAACAGTTTGTATATGTACAAATAAGGTAATGAAAATAGAAATCAAACCACCCATAAATCAACTACAAGGTGAAGGAGTATTTGCCAACTCTCAGAGAATAACAGCTTTACAACGTAATGCCAGTAGAGTGTGAAGTACCAATACTAAATGCTGTATCTAATAGTGTGGACTTCTTCCTGCTGCCTTCGCAGGAGCTTAACTAATATCGTTTCACTAAAGTCAAGAGCTTGTTCCCATGGAGGCGGGGGTCATAGGTGAGCTTTTAGCAACTTTAAACCTCAGTTTTATCGTAATTTTAGCTTATTATTTGACTAGACTTTATCAGTTAGCAACTATAGCAATCCGCACATAGGTTGTAACAAGTTTTATCATAGTTAAATTCAACTGAAAGCATGAGCAAATTCTGATTCCTGACTCTTGTACGGGCAATTTCCTCACACCAAAATACTACAACTAAAATAGGATTGCTATATTTGTGACATTTTTAAGTGAATAGGTATAGTATTGAAAATTGCCTCTAGCAAATCTAAACTCAGTGTTAGTTTTAGTGTTAGTCATAATAATTAAGACTCCAGAGGCTAAAACCGCACTTCCCAGCACCAAATAATCACGCAAATTTCTAGCTGCATGATATATCTATCGTGTGGCTGGCCATAATTAAGACACTGCCAACTTCTCACTTATAATGGCATTGACTTTACTATTTCATGTAGGTCTTCTGCTGCAATTTATGCTCAAATAATTAGTTAATAAACTTTTGGATTTACCAATAAAAAATTATGTCTAATGTAAGTTTAATCCGCACAAATGTTTATGAAATAAAAGAATTAGAAAAGTCAATAGAAAACTTGTTAGAACCATTGGGAGGAATTAATGCTTTTGTAAAAAGAGGTGATCGTGTTCTTCTAAAACCAAATCTGCTTACAGGCTCTCGCCCAAAAAAAGAATGCGTAACCAGACCAGAAATAGTTTATTGTGTGGCCAAAATGGTAAAAAATGCTGGTGGTCAACCATTCTTAGGAGATAGTCCAGCCTTTGGTACTGCTATGGGTGTAGCTAAAGCAAATGGTTATTTACCACTGCTAAAAGAATTAGACTTACCAATCGTAGAATTTCATGGCAAACGATACGAAAAAGTTAGCCAAGAATTTAATCATTTGCGATTAAGTAAAGAAGCAATGGCAGCAGATGTTATAATTAACTTGCCCAAGCTAAAATCTCATGTTCAGTTAACAATGACAATGGGAGTGAAAAATCTGTTTGGTTGTGTACCAGGCAAAATGAAAGCTTGGTGGCATCTAGAGGCAGGAAAAGATACTAAACGGTTTGGCAGAATGCTGGTAGAAACAGCAAAAGCAATAAATCCAGATTTGACTATTATTGATAGTATTATCGGTCACGAAGGTAACGGGCCAATTGGGGGAGAGCCTCGAAAACTAGAAATTTTGGGAGCTTCGACAGATGTGTTTGCCCTCGACAGAACATTTATAGAAATTCTGAAAGTTAATCCGGAGGATGTACCTACAGTTGCAGTTGCTCAAGAATTGGGGTGTAGTTATGATTTAGAGACGGTTAATTTTCCACTATTACAACCAGAAGAATTAGCAGTAGAAAATTGGCAGTTACCTACAGTGAGGAAAGCTATTGATTTTGGTGTGCCACGTCTAATTAGGTCTACTGTTAAACATTTATATATTAGATTTATTCAAGAACCAATGAATATTTCTTGATGGAGAATTTATCATGGGAGTATTGGTTTCAGGGCAAACGCATCTGATTTGTTAAATTCTATATTTAGCGTTTTTAAGAGGTTATTTTTAAATAATTATGAAGTATTTTTATCCCTTGAAATTGGGTATTACAAAGTACAAACTTACCTAAGAAATAACCAATTTGTTATAGTCTAAAGGGAAATACTTGACCCGACAAAACTTTACAAACATTCTCTAAGGTTTGATTAACGCTAAATTTAGAATTAGCTGTTTTTAATATTAGGATTTACATTACCCCATTACAATCACACTGTTTTTTAGAATCCAACCGAATCAAATTTTGCCAAACAAATGTCATTATTTTAACTATACCTTATCTTGGCTTTAACGATACTTTTTTCTGTTAGCTACTACTCAATATTAATACATTTGTACTCATACTAAATTCTGTTATTATAGGGTAGTTACCTAAATCTCCAAATACTACTTAGACAAAGATTTTTACTTTGTTAAAAACCTCCTTACTAGAGAGGATTTTGCATGATACTTATGATACTACTGTAACTATCTTTTCTGGGCGTTGCTGAATCAAGGTATGAAAATAAAATATTGAACAATCCCAAATATTTGTTATTCAATAGTTTAGCAATTACCAAAAAATACAAATCATACCCAAAATCAGCAACGCCCTTTTCTGAATTGGGTGTAATACCATTTCTCAAAAAGAATGCTATATCTGAATTTGGTGGAATAGGGACTTTGCATAGAACGTCCGTAGGAAAGTATGGGAGGTGGGGGACTTACAAAGGTAAGTTTTTTACTTTTTGGTTGTGACAAGACTGGGAAGATAAGGAGGACGTAGGAGACAAGGGAGAAAAAGCTTAGAAATCATCAGTTTGGATGTTCCTTGTTTCTACTTCTTTGTCCACTTTTACCCCTGATCGGTACTTTGATATTTTTCGATGGCGAAAATGCCTTCAAAGCTAGTAGGGATAAGGGAAAAACATCAACAGGCTAAAAAAGTCTCAAACCTAGATATATCAAGAAACAAGTTGATTAAATTTAAAATATAGACTATATAAGGGTTTGATGCTATTAATAACATATTTTTTGCCATAGTACCGCTATCTAATTTGTCTGACCCATATTATCTCTTGATTTTTAAAAATATACCCTTGTGAGATTTGAGGGGAGAGGTTAAAATCAGGAAAAATCTATACAAACTGACTAATAATTGTCAAAAAGAAACTTTAAATCTTGCTAAATATTTAACTATTGAAGTCTGGCTGAAGTATAACATTGCTTTTGGGAATTGGTATAATCCCTCATCAATATAAATAGAACTTAAAAATCAGGCAAAAGGGGTGTATCTATATATCATTAATTAATTTCCTTGATCAAACATAGGAACTGCAAAATATAAGGGTAATAAAAATGCTCGAATCGAAACAACCAAAAACTCCTGATGCTGACAATAATAAATCAGACCAAAGATCTCCTCATAGAATAGTCAGTCTTAGTCGAGGTATTAGAATTGGCTGGTTGCGTACAATTGCCTTCTTACTTTTAGATGGAATTTTAGTATCTATTGCCTGGAAAACTGCTCAGTGGGTAAGCAATAGTCTTCAGCAATTTAAGGCAGTTCCATCTTTTGATTTAGTTGGAGATACCGCCTCTAAACCAGGATTTTTATTGGTGATTTTACTAATTACACTTAATAGTATCGCTGCGTCTGGATTATATGGTGGTCGGGAACAGCGTCTTCAGTATTTTAGCTTACTCAAAAGCCTGACTTTTGCCCAAGCAATTTTGTTAATAATCGCTTTTCTCTATGAAGCAGGAGTAGTCTTTTCTCGTTCTACTTTTTTATTGGCATGGTTATTTAATCTCATATTTGTATTGGCAGGTCGTCTCATTGCTGAAGCTACTATTACAGTTATCCGCAAACGAGGTACTTTAGCCCGCAAGATTTTTTTAGTTGGTACATCCCAAGATACTTTAGTAGCAAAAATTGCCATGAAACTGGTAGGTAATAAAGAGTATGAAATCTTAGGAGAAATAGATTTATCTACTCAACAAAATCGTAATAGCTGGCCGGATATATTAAAACAAATATCTGAACAAGGAGTAGGAGAAATTTTTGTATGTTCTTGGCGCTCAGTACCAGATCACATGGAATTTTATTGGAGCTTAAAAACAGCAGGTATTCATCTGAGAATTTTGCCTGTGGGTTTGAGTATTCCGACTCAAATGCCAAAAATTGAAATGATTGGTGGAATGCCAACAATTCACTTAAGCCCTCCTGCGATTGTTGGTGTTGACTACTGGGTAAAGCGTTGTTTTGATCTAATTGCATCAGGTTTATTTCTTTTGTTAGCCAGTCCTTTATTATTATTAATTGCTACTTTGATTAAGCTAGATTCTCCAGGACCAATATTTTATCGACAAACGCGAGTAGGTCTAAGATGCCGTCATTTTAAGCTGTGGAAATTCCGAACAATGGTAAAAAATGCAGAGCAATTGCACAAACAACTTGAGGCACAGAATGAAATTAAAGGGGGGGTTTTGTTTAAGATGAAAGACGATCCTCGAGTCACCAAAATTGGCAAGTTTCTACGTCGCTATAGTTTAGACGAACTCCCTCAACTATTTAACGTTCTTATGGGACAAATGAGCTTAGTTGGTCCTCGCCCTCTAGCACTTCGAGATTTTGAGGGACTTTCAGAACATCACTTAGTTCGCCATAACGTTATGCCAGGAATTACTGGTTTGTGGCAGGTTTCCGGTCGGTCAAATATTATTAATTTTGAGAATGCTTTCCGTTTGGATATGATGTACATTAATAACTGGTCTTTAGCCCTTGATTTTATTATTTTGCTCAAGACCATTAAAGTAGTATTTTTCCCCGAAGGAGCCTATTAATTTTTCTGCCTTGATTTATTAACCGGTAGCAATTTAATAAGTTGCAGAAATAGGAAAAGTATAAATAAAGAATTGAACACTAAATAGCGCTTCCAAAGACGTCTTGGTTCCTGATAAAACCGAAAAGACCATTCTAAACTGAATCTTTGCATCCACTCTGGAGCTTCGGGAATATTGCCTCCATGAAAATTAAAAGCTGCTCCCACACATACTATAGGACATGACAGGCGATCGCTATGTTTAAAAGCCCATAATTCTTGTTTGGGACAGCCTAAAGAAACAAAAACAATACCTGCTCCAGAAGAGCGAATTTCTGCTACATCAGCAGCATCTTCTTCTGCTGTTAAAGGGCGGAAAGGAGGAGAAATTGCCCCGGCAATTTTTAATGTAGGAAATTTATTTTTGAGATTTATTTGTAGTTGATCTAGAATTTCTTGCCGACCACCATATAAAAAGATACTAATATTTTCAAAAGCAGCACGATCGCAAACATCTAACATTAATTGCGGCCCTCTAACTCTTTTTTTTAAAGATTTTTCTCCTCGTTCACGAAAAAGATTAATACCCCAGCGAATAGGCTGACCATCAGGAGTTGAAATAGTGAAGCTGCGCAAAACATTCCCATGATTTAGTTGGTTTAGATAACCCATCGTAATGCTATGAACGTTAACTGCAGCAACATTACAAGCTGCATGGAGTTTAGCACTTTGGATAATAAAATCCGTACATTCTTTGTAATTAGTCCGACTGATTCCAATTCCTAATAAATTAGTTTTAGAAGGTGGTAAAATAATAGAGTTTGGGGGCATAAATTTTTATCTTAACATTAGGGTGCTAGCCAAAATATTCAATTGACTTGATTTCCTTATTTTACTATCTTACATTTCCAGAGCGATCGCCCAAAGCCTGATTATAAATCTTGATTAATTGTCGGTAGTTTTTCTCAGCACTATACTTTTCTTCAAACTCAGCCCGAGCTTCTTGTCTCATTTTACCTAATTCTTCTGGATGCTGAATAGCCCACTCCACTGTTCTGGCTAAATCTTTTGGATCGCCGGGTTGGAACAAGAAACCAGTACGACCGGAGTCAATAATTGATGACATACTACCTAGTCTACTAGCTATCACAGGTAAACCCACAGCATAAGCTTCAGCGATCGTCAAACCAAAAGGTTCGTACCAAATAGAAGGAAAAATCAGAATTGTAGCATTTTTCATTAAACTTAAAACTTGTTCGTGAGGCTGCCTACCCAACCACTCTACTTCTTTGAGTTTTTCGGTTGCTGCTGCCACAACATCAGCCATTGGTCCTTCTCCAACAATTTTTAAAGGTATCGGTTTCTCCAAAAGCTCCCAACTATTAAGGAGAGTTTCCAACCCTTTTTCTGGAGACAGTCTTCCTACAAAAAGAGCATAATCACCCTTACCCTCGCCGATATTCGGAGCGGGATAGACAAAATTAGGCTTGAGGGCAATTTTATCTGCTGGCAACCCACCTTCAACAAACTTCTGTTTAGCAAACTCAGTTAGAGCAATATAAACATTAACTCGTTCTGTCCAAGTTTTGCGAAGACGATGTATTGTCAGCATTGCAGCCACCATTGCAGTTCCTAACCGACTCCCCCGATAACAGTTGTGGACAACTCCAGGCCAAGGAACTAATTTCCCCAAGCAATCTTCACAAATCTGACCATAACGAAAAAAAGAAGCTTTGGGACACAGGAGGCGGTAGTTGTGCAAAGTTTGCACTACTGGGACTCCTGCTTGTTGACAAGCATCATAAACAGCAGGAGACAGTAGAGGAAAAAAATTGTGGACATGAACAACATCTGGCTGAAAGCTAGAGATTTTTGCCTCCACAAGTTGTTTAGCTCGAAGGGAGTAGATTGCTTCAACAGCAGTTTTTGCCATTGCCCTCCAGTCTAAAATTTCATCATTATCAGCTTCTAATAAATCTACAGAATTTCCATGAGCTTCTAACAAAGCTTTTTCTGAATCTACTACTACATCTTCTCCTCCTCGAATTTGGTAGCGGTTATGGAGAATTAAGATACGCATCTTTCCTGCCTTAATTTTATATTGCCTAATCACTAAAATTGCAGTTTCTGTTCTACCGTTAATTTTTGATGTTTTTCAGATAGATATATAGTTCAATTTTCCTGATATAAATTCTTGATAAAAATTGAGATATTTTTCCGCTATAGTTGCTTTCCCAAATCTAAAATTATCTGTTTTAGACTTAGTTATCTCCTGACTATAGCCATTAATAATAGCTGTGGATAAATTTTTAATAGTTTCTCCTGACAAACTAAAATAAATACAATTCCAACCACCTAATTACCTCAAAATTGGAATATCAGAACAAACTATTCTACAGGAAAAGTATAAAGCTTCCACTTATCAATTATCGATAAAAATTTAACTATCTAATAATAAAGGTAAAGAACCAATTTCTAATTTTAAACCTGATAATTTATCCCTATCTCCTGCTAAATTACTAACTTGTTTAACACCCCATTCTTGGGGAATTTGAAAATCTAACTTCCCCTCTGGATGCCAAATAATCCAACCTTGATAATTATTATCACGAGTAAGTTTACAAATCCAAGTTTTCCGCCAATTAGAATTACAACTTTCCATCCGAGCGCCTACTAACCATTTTTGAATTTCTCCGTAGGCAATACCAGCAGGAGTTGGAGTCTTAGAATCTTCAGCAGTCATCCTTAACTGTAATCCTGTAGGACTATCCCAATCATACCAATAAAAACGTTCAATTCCTGCTAACCAATTTAAAATATAAGATCTAGCAACATAAGCCGCTCCTTTCTGTTCATCTTGAAAAGGATCTCTTCCCGCCCAACCAGTTTCCGTATTCCAAAGAGGCATTTTTTCAACCCCATATTTAGCCATTACTTTTTTGACTCGCAGAATTTCCGAGAGCATTTTTTCTGGAGTTCCATTTGGTACATAAAAATGGTAACCAATTACATCCGCATAATTTTTTACCCCATCTCTTAAAAATTTTTCTAACCAAACTATACCTTCTTCAACTGTGGTCATAGATGGAGAAACTACTGTAATATTAGGGTCTATTTCTTTGAGAATTTGGTAAGCTTCTTTGACTAAATTCCACATTGTTTCGGGAGTACCAGAAAAGAAACCTTTTAAATTAGGTTCGTTCCAAATCTCGTAATAGGGAATTTTACCTTTGTAGCGGGTGGCAACTGTACGAATATAGTTACGCCAGTCTTCTATATTTTTGGGTTCAGCAGACCAACCTGCTCGATAAGGAGAGCGATCAGTTGGTCTAGCAGATGCCCAAGGAGGAGTCTGTCCTAATGTCAGTAGCAGTCCAACGTTATATTTTTCTGATATATCTATATATTTATCTAAAAGTTCAAAATCCCATTTTCCTTTTTCTGGTTCTAGTCTTCCCCATTCCACATAAGCATCCGATAGACGTAGGTGTGCTAAGGGAACTTCCGGCCAAGGTGTAATTTGTTTGACATGAGCAGGTTGTATGGCTATATGATGAATGTGGATGCCAAAAAAACTGGCGGGAATAACGGTAGCGGGTGGTTGGAGATTGTCTTGAGTGAAGGCCAAAATACTCCCTACACTAGCTAGTAGAAAGAAGGAAACAAGAATTATCGACTTGAAAATTTTCCTCAATTTACTTACCCCTGATTAGATTTTTGACTTCTGATACAGCACTATATCCTTCTGAATATTTTTCAAATAGTTTCATCTATGGATTAACTATTTTCCTACTTCCTACTTCTGAGTTACAGAGCTAATAGCTTCTAAAATGTTATCGGCTACAAAGTCAGGAGTTAGATATTGGATGCGATCGCGAGCCTTACTCCGCATTTTGGCCAAGTCTTCTTCGGTTGTTGCTAAAGCTTTTTCTAGGGTGCTATACATTTCATCTTGATTATCTGGACGAAATAACCAACCTGTGATATAATCTTTAACTAATTCTTCTACAGACTGACTATAAAGACTCCCCAATACTGGCAACCCTGCTGCCATTGCCTCATTTGTCACTACACCCCATTCATCAGCTAGAGTCGGGAAGATAAAAATGCCAGCTTGGGCATAAATTTCTGGAAGTTTTTGATATTCGATATTGCCCAGAAACTTGACTTTCAGATTTTCTGGCAGTGGTTGTGCTACCAAAGTTTCCTTGAGAAGTCCACTACCTGCTATCCAAAATTCAAGATTTTGTTCGGGATGATTCTTCCCCCACTTGACTAAAATATTCATAAATTGTAGTAAACCTTTACGTTCTACCAGTTGCCCTACTGATAATAAACGGTAGGCTCGATCAGATTCTCTAGACAAAGGGATAGCAACAAAAGGAGAGATATTAGTTGTGTAGGGAGCAAAAAAGATTTTTTCCTCAGAAATACCAAAGTTACTAATATAGCGTTTCCCACTATTCCCATTGACAAGCACTGCATCTGCTTGGGGTAAAAGTACACGTCTTAACTGATGTCTTAGCCAACCTCGACCTTTTTCACTATATTCGGAAAGTGTTGCCCAGATGATAAGTCTAGTTTTGGGATGAAATTTCCGGTAAAGTGCTGCCTGGAGACTCCGCATTCCTAGTTCCCCGGAAATTATGACATCTGGTTGATATTGATGAAGTAACCAAAGAGTGTCATAGGGAATGTGAAGATATATTGGCTCGGAAAACCCTTCGGGATGTCGCCAGGTACGTTGGAAGGTAAGATTTTTTTGAACAGTAACATTTAATCCTTCCCAGTTTGTTTGCCAACTACGGTTAGCTTCCATGGGGGTAGAAATAAATACTTTAAATTCTGAGACTCGTTGAGCGATCGCCTGATACAGAGGCAAGCGATAAGGAGGAATAAAGTTTGTTAATAGTGCAAGGCGCTTAACCATAATTATCTCTACTTTATTAATTTAATTTACTTATAAATAGCTATTTTCTTGCCTCAATAATCACTGCTCCCTGAGTCTGCTCTTCTAACTCAATGTTATTTATATATGGAATTTCACTTTCTAAAAGTTTTTTTTACAACTTGTAAATCTCAAATTAGACATAATTCTAATTAAACTGGAAGTATCATAGATACACTTATGTTATGTGGATACCTAAACCAAGGAGCAAGTTTCTTTTTCAATAGGGTAAAAAAAGTGTCAAATATCACATCTAAAAAGCTCAAAAAGTGATTAGTATCTTGGGCAAACTAAGGAAAAAAATTACTCCCCTAGTCCCCTACTCCTTAAAAAGACTTTTTCAGCAAGCCCTAATCAATTATTAACCCGACTTCCCATTTTGCCACCAAATACACCTGCCAATAATAACCTTAGATAA
Organism: Microcoleaceae cyanobacterium MO_207.B10; assembly: GCA_030064835.1. Lineage (GTDB taxonomy): Bacteria > Cyanobacteriota > Cyanobacteriia > Cyanobacteriales > Microcoleaceae > JASJEE01. Next base: position 10,946 of record JASJEE010000034.1, read on the forward strand.
GGTAATCCCAAATATAATGGCCATAATAGCCCTCCATGACGTTGGGTATACACTTTCAATTCTTGAAATGGTAAACCTTTTGGTTGTTGAATTTTTTGCAGACGTTGGGAAAAAGTAAGATTCTGATTTTCCCAAATATCTGTTTCTGGAGGATTAACAGTACAAGTCCCTACATAACTAGGCGTTAACCAAACTGAACCACCTGCTTTACTCACTCGTAAACCATAGTCAATATCTCCGGTACTATGAGTAAAGTTATGGTCTAAATTTCCTACTATTTTGGTAGTAGATTTAGGAATAAGTACACAATTACCATTCATGGTGTGACAAACTTGGGGTTCTTCTGTGGGGTGAACTAACTTAAACTTGAGAGGATGCCACCAGGTACTCCGCACCATTCCACCATAAGTTAGATTACCAGTTTCTGGGTGACACGTCGAACCAACTATTACTGGATTTGTGGTTCCTGTTTTGATAACTTGGTCTAAAGTCGAAAGTAATTTCTCTATAGCTTCCGGGTAGAGGTTAGTATCATCGTTAAGCCACATATAATAGTCCTGTTCATCTTGGAGTGCTTTGGCAAAAGCAAGTCTTGTACCACCATTCCAAAATAGCCCGCCATTCCCAGGAATAATTTTGACTTGAGGAAATGTTTGGGTAACTGCCTCAGAAGTACCATCTGTACTACCATCATCGACTAGATAAACTTGCAGTTGGATATTTTCTGGAATTTTTTGGTTAAATGTTTCTGCTAAACTTGCCATAGTTTTTTCTTTGCGATTATAGCAAGTCATTAATATGGCGATGGTTTTGAGTTCCATTGGTTTGTCAGTAATAGTAATTTTTTTTAGGAGGCGATCGCTATACTCAAATCTTACCAATCACAGGCAAGATCATTACCTTTTTTTTGACAATATTCTGCTTAACTTTGCGCAAATTTTTAACTAACAGTTCTTTCATTAAAATTCACCTCTCTATTCTGTCAATATTTATGATTGTTTTTTCACCTTTATATAAACGCATATATGTAGATAGTATTTTCAAATCAGATGCCAAACAACTATTGGTTATTTACTGACAGCGAAAAGCTTGGCAAACCTTCTTACCTGTTGCCTATTGTCTAAAAGTGGCTAGTTTTTTTGCACAACTCAAACAAAGTTAAGTAGAGTTTTTTCTACTCACCCAATCAGTTAACAGTTAATCTTTATTCTCAATTTTGTCTAAACTCAAATTTATAACCAAATTTGTTGATGTCTTCAGCATATCTAGCACTTACTATATCAATAGTTTCTGGAGTATAGTATTCCGAGTAATGTTTAGAACTTTCTTTGTTTAGATGAGGTAATTCTATAGTTGGCAAATTACTATCAGCACAAACTTTTTCCCAATCTTCTTTTAGAGATTCATAACGACCTATGAAATTGACTACTTCCTCTCCTTTATTATTGGTAAAAAATAAATACTGAGATTTAAAATGAAAATCACTGTCGGGATCTGGTATTTGCGATATAGCTTTGACAAATTCCTCAAAAGACATTCCTGCCCTGAATAAGTTGTATCTAACAAATCGTTTTGATATTCCATCTTGATAATCAGGATGATTATAGTTGGGATCAACTTTAATCTTGGATTTGTAACATGAAAATAAACGTTCCCATGGATTTCTCACAAAACCAAATTTATAGTAATCTTGATATTTATCTAGGTTTTTTCTTTCCACTGAAGGAAAGCTAAACTCATGTATGTCTTCTAACTCTAAACTATCTATATTTTCTAATTCTAGTAACTTGGCACTTATATATTTTAATGTTGAGGTAGCAACTTTAGGAATAGGGAAATAAATTACTTTATACTTGTCAATACGAATTATTGGATGTAAGGAATAAACTGCCTGATCTCGTTCTTCTAACTGCTTTTTTTTGACCCAATATATCAATTGACTTATTACTTTATTTTTTTTTAAATTTTGGATCATTAAGCTACTCCTTGCTTAGTATTTTTATTTCGATCTATAGTCACTAATTTAACCTAGTTACCTGGGTGAGTCAACCTCATAATATTCGCAGAATGAGGATTGTTTAGTTGGCAGTAATTGCCGGAACTGGAGTCCTAATTTTATAAATTTAACTGCTGTATAATGTTAATAATATAAAGCATTATAAAATCTTTCTAGTCAAGTGATATTCAGCAGCAAAACCCACTTTATCATAAAGCTATTTTTGTAAAATTTCTTCAAAAAGAGATGAATAGCGTTGTGCTTGTAATTCTTGGGAAAATTCTCTTTGAGCCTTTTCACGAGCTTGATGAGATAGTTTTTTATGTCTTTCTGGGTCTTCTAATACCCAAGCTATTCCTTTAGCTAAGTCTTCTATCTCAAAAGGTTGGGCTAAATACCCATTTAATTGAGGATCTATCAGGTCAGGAATACCACCAATATTAAACCCTACACAAGGAGTTCCACAGGCGATCGCTTCCATAATTGTATTTGGCAAATTATCTTGAATAGAAGGAGCTACAAATACGTCTGCAGCAACATATACTAAAGCTAGAGAAATATCATCATCAAATCGTCCTAGATAAGAACATTCAAAACCTAACTCTGGTATTTCTTTTGGTTGAGAAGAACCAAATATTACTAACTGAATTTTATCTTGCCACCCTGCTTGACTTAAACTTTGTAAAGCTGGTTGTAATAGATGAAATCCTTTGCGACGATCGCTTGTTGGACTTAGAGATCCAAATAATACCAGTTGCTTATCTTCAGGTAAGTTGAGAATTTGCCTAGCTATCTTCTGATCTATAGGTTTAAACCTTTCAAGATCCAAACCATTAGGAATAACCTTAACTGCTAAATCTTTAAACAGGGAACTAGAACTTACACATTTCGCTAACCAAGAACTAGGCGTAACTATTGTTAAGTTTAGATTTTTCCAAGCTTTGGCTTTACGTTGCCAAACCCAATTAGATAAATCCCTTTTTTGATTACTATGGAGAATAGGACAATTTCCACAAGATTCTTGGTAGCGATTGCATTTCCCAGAGTAATGGCAACCCCCAGTAAAAGGCCACATATCGTGGCAAGTCCAGACTAAAGGTTTTTTAAATTTAGGTAAGGTTTCAATTTTAACAAACCCTTGACATATCCAATGTAAATTAATAATACTTGGATTAATCTGTTTTACTTGAGCAACCAGTCTGTCTGGAAACCATTGGGGAGAAAATAATAAATTTTCTCGTTGGCGATATAGTGGTAGAGGCCAAGTTGTCAGAGTAGGGATAAACTGAGCAATTTTACGGTTTAATTTGGCTTGCTGTAAAGTTACTGTTGAATTATCAGTGCCTTTGATTTGCACTAACATCTGGGAATTGAGGCCAATTTCATGAAATCCCTGATGTAATTGATAAGCAGCACGAGCAGCACCTCCACTACTATCATTGCTATTAATAAGTAAAACATCCATAAATCATATATAAATTTTTGTTAATCTCGCATGTTACCTGTTTCTAACCTTCATCCACACCAATTAACATCAGAATTTCAAATGAGACATAATTTGATTAAATTTACTTTCATTGAAATTTTTATATAGATTTTTTGGCAAATATTTCTTTCAGTTTCTTTTGCACCTTTTGGGGGAAGCTTCTGGGCATAAATTTTTGATTATGTTTTTCTGAATACTCTCGGTCTACTCCTACTCCATAAGGATCTTTTAGAGGAAAAGACATAGGTTTAACAGCCAGATTAGATATTCCTGCTGCTGGAGTTTTAGTATGAGTTGCTTCTGCATCAAAACCAATATTAGATATTAAATTAACTGCAGGAGTAATTGCTAAACCTGATTGAGAAAAACGGCTCAAAGCAAATTGAAAATCCCAAATACTTTTATCCCAATTTCCTTCTTCATCATGTATGCTGTCAAATCCTTGTTTTATGCGATTATATTGTTTTTCATCTCCTAAAACATCTCTAACTACATTTTTCATTTCTGGTAGTTTCCATAAATTCATTTCCGCATCAAAATACTGCCATGATCTCCGCCAAGAAGCCCATCCCCAAATCATAGCCAAATAAGAGAAATGATAACTTTGAATGTTTGATTTCCATTCTCCTAAAATGTTTGTACCACTAATCATCATTACTCTTTTATCGTGACGATATTTTTCTAGTAACTCATCACAAAAACGGAAAAATGTAGGATGAGGTAAACAGTCATCTTCTAAAATTATTGCTGTTTCTACTGTATCAAAAACCCAGTTTAATCCGCTAGAAACTCGTAACCCAGAACCTAGATTTACATCTGAATAATTTTTATAGACTTGACACTCCCAATCTACTTGTTCAATTATAGAACGTACAGCCTGACATTTTTCAGCTTCTCCTGATTTTTCTGAGCGAGGTCCATCAGCTACTAAAAATAGTTGGGGTGGTTGAGCTTTGCGAATTTCTGCAAATACCTTTTTAGTAACTTCGGGTCTATTAAACACTAATAATACAACGGGGGTTTGCATATGCCAATCAGCTATTTTATTTTTACAATATTGTATAGTAATTAAGATGATTTAAGTTGTGAGATATTAGAGGATTTTAGGGAAAACTTAACTGGGAACAGGGAACAGAAAAGAAGAAAAAAATGAATATCTATGAATTATGATAACTGCTATATTCCTTAACATTAGGTAATATCTTAATTCTCACATCTGATTTTTGATTGCTATATCAAAACTTTAGTTAGTGAACTTGGAAAAAGTAATATTTTTTTAACAATTCTATCTAGTTATAGCAATCAAGAATAGTTAGTGAAACATTTAATAACAATTAAGATAAATCAAAATCCTCTTATCTTCTGACTCCTGATTCCTAATTATCACTAAAATCTTACAACTAAAATATGATTGCTATAGTTGATATCTAATTTTATTGATAATTAATTATTTTTATTTTTTAGATACTAGATTAATTAATAGATTAATTGGTAGTAAAGCTTTAGTTTGCTGCATAAAGACTATTCTAGTTTTCGGGACAAATAGATGACAGACATAGGAGGCAACTATCTGAGAAATTACAGTAGCTATCGCCGCTCCTATAATACCATATTTAGCAATTAAAAAATAGTTTAAAACCAAATTGATTATTGCTCCACTAGCAGTAGATGCTGCGGAAAATTTCGTTAATCCTTCTGTAATCAACCAAGGACTTCTTGCTACTCCTAATGAAACAAATAATCCTGACCAAATATGTATAGAAAATACTGCCCCACCTGTGGCATAATTATCTCCATAAATTAGAGTCATAATTGGTGTAGAAAAAAAAGTTACGGGAATTGCAACACTGTAACTTAGAGCTGCAACACTATAAAACAATTGTTGTAGTCTTTCATAGTATATTTTTTCGCTAATTTCTTTAGTTTGAACAACTTTAGGAAAAACTGATTGAACTAAGCTACTAGGAATTAAATACCACATTTCTGATATTCTGACCGTTGCAGAATAAATACCTACTGCTGAATCACCAATCATTTCTCCTAACATAATCTGATCGGTACGCATATAAATCATAATTACAATGCCAGAAATAATTAGAGGCCAACTTTCTATAAGTAAAAATTTAGCACGTTTAAAGCTCCAAGACCATGCCTTAAGTAGATATCCTTGCCATTGATAAACTATACCTAATCCCACAGCACCTAAAACAATTTCTGCTGACCAAATACCTGCAAATAAACTGATAGGAGCTTGGATATAAATAGCAATAATTTTCACTATATTAAGTAACAAATATCCTGATGTTTTAGCCAAAATTATATATTTTGATTGAACTTGGGCTTGAAACCAAAATTCAATTACATCAAAGGCACGAAAAATCATGCCTATACTAATAATTGCTACTAAAAATAGAGTTTGATGATCGTCAGGTTTAAACAAATAAACTAAACTAACTGTCAATATAGATAGGAATAAACCACCAAGTAGTTTTAAAACAAAAGCAGTACCCATGACTTCATCTTTCTCATGGGGTTTACGAACAACATCACGAATAATAATATTGTTTAATCCCAGGCTAGAAAATATACTAAATAGAGAAACCAAAGCAATAGCATAGTTTAATAGACCAAATCCTTCTGGACCTAAATAACGAGCTACCCATACCCCAACTAGAAGACCTAACCCCATCCGTAGAAATTTATCACCTAAAAGCCATGCAGTATTACGAACAATCTGCTGTAAATTTGGGCCAAACTTTTGCTTTAATCCTGCGAACTTTTTCAACATAATGAGTATATTATCAATGCATATATCTAGTCGTTTTTATATTTCCTTTTTTTTCTGGCTTCAGCAATAAATAAATTTTGACGTTCAGGAAGTTTTTTTAACCCGGGTTCTACCCGAAAATTTTTCCTTGAAGTTTTAAGGCAAACCCCAACAATTACAAATATATAATAGTACCAATTATGATTATTCTCTACCAAAGGTATTTCTGTCAGGTTTGGAAAAACTATAAAAATTAATAATAAAATAGGCAAAATTAATTCCAGAATAGACTCTCCTTTTTTAGAAGAAGTTAAAGATTGTATTGCCTGAACTAAAGCGGTACAAATAGACCAAGCAAAAGCACTAAATCCGATTAAACCTAAATCAATAATAATTTCTATAAAACCATTATGAGAATGAGGAGCAGTCCAGTATCCGCCACCAGAGGGCAGCCTTAATCCACCACTAATATGATTTGCTGCCGGGTTATCAGCCCCACGCCAAGGCTGCCAAAAACCATGAAATCCATAGCCTAACACAGGACGTTTGGGAATTTTTTCTGCAATTAAATAAGCCCATAAAGGTGTTCTTCCTGTTAAGGTAAGATCTTTGCCCAAACCATCAACAACTATAGCTTCTAAGTTATTTGTAATAATAATAAATCCACTAATAGATAGGATGAGAAAAACTACAACAAAAAATAAACTCCATTGAAAAGGTAATTTTTTGAGAAATCTGACCGAGAAAACAGTGACTATACCCATTAAAAATTGTACTTTTGATGCTCCTGATTGTGCCATATCCATGACATAAAGTAAGTAAAAAAAAGCTCCTATGGATAACCAACGATTTTTAGGATTTTCAATTGCTTCGAGTAACCACAAAATAGCACCTAAAGCCATCAAAGCTGCTAATTTATTTGGGTGGTCAATAATGCCTTGCCAGCTATTTTTGGCGAGATTAATAGCAATGTCTGGCTTGAATATACTATAAAAGGTACTGAGAATTGCTGTTACTACTAAACCCCATCTTAACAAAGTAGATATTTCTTTATAGGGATATTGTTTGATAATATAAACATAAACAATTGTAGATCCTAATAAAGCTATACTGTACTTCAAAGTGTGGATGGGAGTATCAGACCAGCCAAAAGATAAGAATATTATAAATAAAAAATAACATAGCCCGGGGTTATTTTGTAACAATAAAGCAACCAAATCAAAAAAATATTTGAGAGTATATTTTAACCTTGGTGAAAGAATAAAAAGCACCGATCCATATACAGCCAATTGAAATATCATAGATGGCAAACTCTTCTCAGGGTGAGCCATAGCATTAGGAGTCAATGCAGGAAAAGGAGCAATATTTAATCCTGGCATCATAAATAACAAGAATCCAACTACCAATTTTTCTGCCAAAGCTCCCAGCTTTTGATTACGACTAACTGCTAGAAAAGCCAGGAGTAGATATATTACCCCACATCCTAAAATCGGGAGTAAAATTATTGGATTTTTCAGTAGCTCTTTCATAATTATTGGCTACAATTTAAACCTAAAAAATTATTATTGATTATACCTTAAATTATTATAATTAGTAATTGTTTTCATAGGGCATTGCAAGTTCTGAACTTTTGTGGCAATAATGAAATTTATAATCTATAAAAATCATTATTATGTTCTTAGTTTGATATGCTAAAATAAAGTTATGGTTATCATTAGCCCAGTAAATTTTATTAACTAATCCCTAATATTAACTTAACAAGGAAAATTGACAGATGAATACAGGAGTAGAAAAACAAAAAGAGACATTTGAGGATATATACTCAGAGTCTAATAATTGGTCTTATTGGGATGATACTGACCCCCTAACCAGATATCTACTTGACAGAAGACTTCAGATAGGAGTCAAAAATCTAATGAAGATGACTAATTCATCACCTCAAGACTGGGATGTATTAGTTATATGTGGTGGAGTAGGTGGAGAAGGTAGTGTCTTAGCTAACATTGGTTTTCGCTCAGTTACAGTTTCAGATATATCCGAAAATGCAATGCAGGGATGTCAACTCAGGGACTCACGGCTCAAAACAAAAGTTATGAATGCCGAAAATCTAGACATACCAGACGAATCTTACGATTTAGTCTTAGTACAAGATGGACTACACCATCTACCTCGTCCAGTTCTTGGTTTAACAGAGATGATTCGAGTGGCTAAGAAAGCAGTAATTATGATTGAACCTCATGCTGGAATAGTGGCAAACTTGCTAGGAACTGAATGGGAAGCTCATGGCGGTGCAGTTAACTATGTATTTCGGTGGAATAAATTAATGTTTGAACAGGCAGTCAAGAGCTATGTTTTACAAATGCCATGCCAGATAGAAGTAATTCGTTTATGGAACCATAATTTGGTTATGGATAAGGTAGGAAAAATTTGCGGTGGTGGCCAAAGAGGGAAAGTAGTCGTACAACTTTGCTATTTCCTATTGGATTTATTTGCTAGGTGGCTAGGAAATATGGCGATCGGATTATTGATCAAAAATGACCCTATAGATAATCATAACTAATAGTTAATCTATAAAAGGTAGTAATGTAGATGCGGATATACCTGATTACTAGATTATTATTAGGTTTAAGTTGCTTTAATTTATTTACCCTAATACAACCATACTATATCATAGCACAGCCAGTTAATCGAAACAATTATTCAGTCTCAGAATTAGTAGAAACAGATTCGGATTTAACTATGAGTGCCTATAGGTTAGGTGGTGGAGATACAATTAATGTTGATATACTGCGAGTACCTGATTATAGTGGGGACTATCAAATTCCTGCAGATGGAGTAATAGACCTGCCTTTGGTGGGAAGTGTTAATCTTGAGGGCTTAACAATTACCGAAGCTAGAAATACTATTTCCGCCAAATATGCAAATGTCCTCAAACGGCCCATTGTAGTAGTTACGCTTAAAGCTTCTCGGCCTTTCAATATATGGATTTCTGGGGAAGTAAATCAAGCAGGTTCTTATGCAGTGGCTTTAAAATCTGGTGTAGGGCAAAATCCCGGAACTCAATATCCTACTTTGCTTCAGGCGATAGAACAAGCCAAGGGAATCACCCTAGCTGCCGACATACGACAAATTAAAATTCGTCGCCCCCAAAGAGGAAATAGAGAGATAATTATAAATGTTAATCTTTGGGAAATGCTGACAAGTGGTAATTCCTCTCAAGATATTATCTTGCGAGATGGAGACTCAATTTTTATACCGAGTACCCAAAGTATAGACTTAGGAGAAACACGGCAAATAGCTACAACCATTTTTGCTATTCCTATAGATCAACCTCGGAATGTGACAGTAGTGGGAGAAGTTGAACGTCCTGGTGCTTATGTTGTCCGTGGAGGAGATACAGGAGCAGACTTTAATGTTAGCGGGCAACCTACTGTAACAAGAGCAATTCAGTTAGCTGGAGGAATTAAACCATTAGCTGATATTCGTTATATCCAACTGCGACGACAGACGAAAACGGGAACTATTCAAACAGTAAGTTTAGATTTATGGGAATTGCTAAAGAGTGGAGATATTAATCAAGATGCAATTTTGCAGCAAGGAGATATGATTGTAATTCCCACAGCCCCAGATATCGATCCAGCAGAATCACCTGAATTAGCAGCAGCTAGCTTTGCTCCCGATGAAATAGAGGTTTCAGTAGTAGGGGAAGTTAGACAACCAGGACAAGTTAGGCTTCCGCCAAATACTCCCTTGAATCAAGCTATATTAAAAGCTGGAGGATTTAATAGAAGTAGAGCTAAGAGGAATTCTGTAGAGCTAATTCGTTTGAACTTCAATGGTACTGTTTCTCGGCAAACCATAGTTGTTGATTTTGCTTCTGAAGTTAATGAAAAAACTAATCCTATGCTGCGCCAGAACGATGTTGTTGTTGTTAGTAGGAATGGGATAGCTGCTATATCAGATACGTTAAATACTACATTTGAATTTGGAGTTAGTACCTTATCAGTGCTGAGATTTTTTGAAGTGTTTGGTGTTTTTTAATAGGCAATATTAAGATGGAGCAAATAAAATCAGATTAGGGAAGATTTTGAAGCTAAAAATAGTAAATTAATATTTAATCAAGCGGCATTGGATATGGATTATGAAACTAATTATGAACAAATTACACATAAAAATAACGGTCAGCAACTATCTCCTTCGTTGACTCAAGCTTCCCAAATAAACAATCAAGACAATGAAGATGAAAATTTTGACTTAGGTTGGATTTTTGCTGTTGTTCGCCGTCGTCTATTGATTATGGCAGGTATAGGATTAACACTAAGTGTAGTTGCTGGAGGATTAATTGTTAAAAGTGCCCGTCAAGTAGTTCCAGTATATCAAGGTTCTTTTCAATTATTAGTGGAGCCAATTACTGCTGAAGGTAGATTAGCTAGACTATTTTTAATGGCTCAAAATGTTGATGCTAGTGCTGATATCCAAAGAATTAGAATTGAAGACAATAGTCTTATAGATTATGAAACTTTAGTTAGGGTATTAAAGAGTCAAACTCTACTTGAACCTATAGTAGATAGATTGAAAAATGAGTATCCAAATATTAATTATAACCTACTAAGGTCTGGTATTGAAATTACTCGTATTAGTGTGCAAAAAGGTTCTCAAGAACAAGGTACAAAAATTTTAGTCGTTAACTATAAAAATCAAGACACAAAACAAATCAAAGTTGTATTAGAATCCTTAGAACAAGCTTATTTAGAGTACAGTATAGAAGAACGTCTCACTAATCTACGTCAAGGAATTGATTTTATCAAAGAGAAACTGCCTAACTTAAGACAGCGTGTTGATATATTGCAAGGACAAGTACAAAAACTACGACAAAATTATAATGTGTTCGATCCAACGAAAGCAGAGAAATTATTATTTGAGCAGTCATTAAGTATTCAGAGAAAACAAGTAACACTGCAAGGGCAATTAGCAGAAACTCGCTCTCTATACAATCATCTAAAACAACAGTTGGTAAACGGAAATATTATTGCAGTATTATCAATAGAAAGTAAAGCTTATGACTTTTTAATTAGAGAAATTCAGAAGTTAGAGAGTGAACTTGCTGCTCACTCAACCCTGTTTTTAGATGATAGCGAACCAATGCAAATGCTACGAGAAAAACAAAGCAATTTAAATGCTTTAGGGTATAGAGAAGCTGAAAGTATCTTAAAAAAAATATCTGGTAAAATTCAAGAACAAGAAGCTAATGAAAGAACTTTGGCTGAAAATATTACTAAACTAAGTGAACAACTTAGAGAACTACCAATAGTAGCACGTGAATATGCAGATTTAGAAAGAGAATTAGAAGTTGCTACTAACACTCTCAAAGAGTTTTTATCTAAACTAGAAGCATTAGAAGTTGATGCTGCTAGACAGGAAATACCTTGGCAAGTAATTCAGAAAACACAATTACTAACAGATACAGACGGCAACCTCATACCTACTGAATTTACACAAACTAAGCGTCAGTTAGCTGTAGTAGTGATTGTCAGTGTATTATTCGGTATTGGTGCTGGCTTTCTTGTAGAAGTTTTGATTACAGTCTTCCACACTCCAGAAGAAGTAAAAGCAGCTACCAAACTTCCTGTTCTAGGGAAGATTCCTGTCGCCAAGGAACTTAAGAAACGTCTCAAAGGCAGGAAAAAAAATCTTTCTGTAGTGACAGCTATGGATAGAAATGGTCACAATTTGGTTTTGGGTTTAGATGCTCCAGAAATAATTTACAGAAACACGAACTTGTTAGAGGCTTTTCGATCTCTTTATACAAATATTAATTTGCTGAGTTATGAACGATCGCTGCAATCTTTGGTAATTACTTCTTCTACCTCTGGAGATGGTAAATCTACCGTAGCTGTTCACCTAGCTCAAATAGCAGCAGCAGTGGGTCAGAGAGTTTTGTTGGTAGATGCTGACTTCCGTGACCCACAGATTCATTTACACTTGGATATTCCAAACTTAAAGGGGTTTAGCGAAGCTATTTCTACAGATCTCAGTCTTAATGATGCGATTCAGAAATCTCCTGTAAATGATAATCTATTTGTATTAACTGCAGGTCAAGTTCCCCCAGATCCTATTAAGTTGCTTTCATCTAAAAAGAAGCAATATCTGATGCAGCAGTTTCAAGCATTTTTCGATTTAGTTATCTACGATACGCCTCCATTGGTTAATTTAGCAGATGCAAATTTAATTGCTGCTGATGCGGATGGAACTATTTTAGTGGTAGCGATTGAAAAGACAGATCGTTCAATGTTGATGAAAGCGTTAGAGGGATTTAAAATTTCTGGTGGTTTAGTATTAGGGACAGTTACGAATTTTATTAAACGCTAAAAAAGTATTTAAAGTATTTATAGCGCTACGTATTTAAGGTGAGAAAATTAACAGAATCAGCAATGAAAATTTTCACGAAAGATTTGAGATTGCTGTAGATTTGTCATGGCCACCAAAAGGGAGAGGGGGAGACACACCAGAAACACCAGACACGGAGAGAGACATATAGGGTGTCACGGACACGCCGCGTCACTACTTCTATAGAGCGTTGGTCCCCCCGTCACCGTGTCAAATCTTACAGCCTTCCCACACTACCTGCTGTAGTTCATAAACTACCAAATACGCTGTATGAATGGCTGGCCAACTTATAGATTTTAGATTTCAGTATGTCCAATCTCATCTAGGTTAAGTCTGTTTGTTCTGTTGTTAAATCTTAGAGATTAGTGGTATCAACTATTTGGAATTCAGTATTTTTTCCACCTCAAAAGTGGTAGAGGTTAAAAAATCAGGATATTTACTGACTATCAATGATTCATCCAATAGATGATTTTTTTGACTGAATAAAACATCAGTATTTTCTCGGAAACTTTGTTTTCTATTATTGAAAAGTATAAGTGTAAATATTGGTTTTTTATCTTATTTGTAAAGATACAAACAAGAATGGTTTTTGTGACAAAAATCACTTGCTTTCTCTTATCAAACTAGCTATAGTAAGGTTAAGTACAAAAAAAGCTTTTATCAGTAAGGTTTAAAAAGCTTTATTAAGAGTGATCTCAATAATTTAGTACAGACATTTATTCAAATACAAAGTTGTAAAAAAATCTGTACTCTAGCAAAACAAAGTCTATATAAAGTAATTTAATCGGAGGACTAAAAATGAAAACTCAACTATCTATCTTGTTAACAGCTCTTGTTGGTGGTGTAATGTCAGGGATGCCAGCTCAAGCTGCTTCTTTTGGTAACGATGGTATTATGTTTAATACTGATACCGAAGTAGAATTTAATTTCCTACAATCTCATGGCTGGTGGCGGGGCGATTTTGGTGTCAAAAACCTAGATACAGGGGTGGAAACAATTCTGCTGTCCGAAGATTTGAATGCCAATCCGGGTAGCGGTGAGCATAATGACAGCTTGGGAACCGCTGGTTTTGGTTTGGCAGTTACCAACCCACTTGCGAGTTTCACATTTACAGCTAACAATAATTACACATTTTTCTTGACTAGCTACAACAAAGATGGTAGCAATCCTTATGAAGGCAAGAATTGGGATTATGCAAACACTCAGTATTCTACAACTTCTTTAAACCCTTCCTGGTATAATCAGGGTACAGGAGTCGGGGCTCAAGGTGACGGCACATTTGTAATTGGAGACGCTCCAGAGGAATATAACAAAAACCTCTATAACTCTAGCCTTAATGGCATGGTTGTTTCTGGTCAGGAAAGGGCTTTGTTCTTGGGCGATCTATTTGGCGAAGGTGCAAATATTTTGTTTGAAGACAACACAAGCTATGGTAACAATGACTTTGATGATTTTGTAGTTAAAGCCACAGCTATTGAGTCAACTCCAGAACCTGCAACTATGGCTGGTTTAGGTATAGTAATTGGTGGAATGATTTTATCTCGCTCTGGTAAAAAGCAAAAGTAATAACCCTGATACTCCAATATAGAACTCAGGGAGTCACAACTAACTTGATATCGGTGCTAAAAAAATAATTAATCTAGCTACATACTGCACCACGAGTATCAATTTCCAAAGCTTGTACTTCTGTGACTACTCCTTGATTTTTCCAAGCTTCAGCCATTGCTGTTACTACTGTTGAACTTGTGAATGAATTTGTCAGTGCTAATAAAGTCGGGCCCGCACCACTGATTACCATTTCATAAGCGCCAGCATTTAAGGCAGCAGAACGAACAGACTCATATCCTCTAATTAGAGATTTACGGTAAGGTTGGTGAATTTTATCTTGCATTCCTGCTTTTAACCAATTTTGATTACCGCTTTCTAAACCTCTTAATAATATTCCTAAATGGCTACAATTAAATATACTATCAGCGCGACTGTATTCTTTTGGTAGAACTTGTCGTGCTTCTGCCGTTGAAAGTTCAAAGTCGGGTATTGCTACTACTGGCACAATATCGGGATGCCAGGGAATGTCACATATTTCCCAACCTGTGGGAGTAGAAGCGGTTAAACGACAACCCCCTAGTAAGGCAGGTACAACATTATCTGGGTGTCCTTCGATGGCGATCGCTAAGTTCATTACTTCTGTTTGGCTCAAAGGATTGCCTGCTAGTTGATTTGCTCCGACTAAACCTCCGAGTATTGCGGTGGCGGAACTTCCTAATCCTCTGGCTAAGGGCACGCCTAAGTCTATTTCTAATAGCACAGATGGGGGAGTTTGATTGATATTTTCATATAATTTTACAAATGCTTGATAGGCAAGATTGCTTTTATCTGTGTTGACTCGTGGAGCTTCTTTGCCTGTGACGGTTATTTTTACTTCTGTTGCGCTATCCGCAATAGAGAATTTGAAGCGGTTATATAAGGAGAGGGCGGCTCCGAGGCAGTCGAAACCTGGGCCTAAGTTTGCAGTAGTTGCGGGGACGGTAACGGTGGTCATTTCAGTTATCAGTTATTAGTTATCAGTAGCTTTTGTGATCGCTATGGTTGGTAAGTATCTTTACTTAACATAAAACTTGGCACTTTTTCAAGTGAAAAAAGGCTAAGACTTTTATCTGTCAATTCTTTGACGGTTAATTATCAACCTCTTAACTGTTTTGTTGAATAAAAAATCATGTATATATACGAACGCATTCATCTAAACTTTATCGTATCACAAAAATTGTGGAGATTCAACCAAATTTCTTGTGGCGCGCCGTTTTTTTTTCGGGTGCTTCATAGAATGAAAATGTTTATGGCTTTTGACTGAAGATCGATGGAAAGATTTGAGTGGAGAAAAGCAAGTATTTGCAGGAAACTTTAGAGGATAAAAATATTTCTGGTATTGTTTACAGGGAAAATTCCTGAATAATCGATTCTCTCTGATACGGAAAACTTGATTGAATAAAAAGTCATGTGCATATACGAAACCACCCCTTTAAACTTTATCGTATCACAAAAATTGTGAGGATGCAACCAAATTTCTTGTGACGCGCCGTTTTTTTCGGGTGCTTCATAGAATGAAAATGCTTGTGGTTTTCCACCGAGGATGGATGGAAATATTTGAATGGAAAGATTTGAGTGGAGAAAAACAAGTATTTAGGTTTTGCGGAAAAAGTCTTATGAGTAACACTAGAAGTTATAAGTCATATAGAATCCGGTTAATTAGACATCGCAAGTAATGGTTGACGGCCACCAGTGGAATTGAGTTACCGCTCGTAAGATTTCTGGTTGTCTGATGAGCTGACAACAGCGATTGCAGATTACCTGTTTTAGTTCTTCGAGAGACTCAAAAACTTTATTCATGATTGATTCGTCTAGTAATGGCCACAGCCTCTCAGCAGGCTGTAGTTCAGGAGAATAAGCAGGTAGGAACTCTAAAAACAGACCAGGCGGGATCTCTAAGTTATCTGTGATGTGCCATCCTGCCCTATCAAGTACTAGTAATGCTGGATGCTCCCGATTAATTCCCTCGGCTTGGGCAAAAGCTTGGAGAATCAGACTCATTATTCGTGTTTCTACTCGGTCAAACAGCCACCATTCACTTTCTCCACTACTAGGTTCAACAAAGCCATACACCCAGCACCATTCAAATCGCCAGTAAACAGGAGCTATAGGTACTTCCCACCAAGGGAACCAATCTCGACGAATTACAGGCTTAAGGCTGACACGATGTTCATCCATAGTCCACAGTCGTAGAGATTGACCTAGTTTGATTTCTAATTCCTGAAGTCTCTGTTGGAGTTTTTTTTTCCATTCTTGCTGTTCAAACTCAGAAGCTAGAGCATGAGACGGGCGAGGTACTTTGATTTTGTATTCTAGCCCCCGTAGGTATTCCCATCCCCGCTGAGGAGACACCGAACGTCCCAACACCTCACTCATCCAGAGCGCTACCTTGGGGCCACTCCATCTGCCTCCATCTGGAGGGTCTCCTTCTAAAGCTTGTACCAGTAGAGCTTGCTGCTGGTCATCTAGCAAGGGTTTACCTCCCTGATTCTGATGACGACCATCTCCAATTGCTTCTGGTCCTCCTTTGTTGAACCTTTGAGCGATGGCTCGAATCCATTGCAAGCCATATCCTGTCATTATAGCTACTTCTTCACTCTTTGAACCTTTAGCCAACAGCCAGACAATCTGCCACTGAGAGCGTTCTACCACATCTTTAGCCCCTCGATAAAGCTTCTCCATTTCTTGTACAGAAATATGCTCTTTGATACTCAAACGCTTTCCCATTGCTTTGATGCCTGCTCATTCCTAGTCACATACATATACTATATAACCGGATTCTATAT
>JASJEE010000312.1 GCA_030064835.1 Microcoleaceae cyanobacterium MO_207.B10
GGGGAGTAGGGGAGTAGGGGAGTAGGGGAGTAGGGAAAATAGAAAGATTTACTCGCCGAAGCAAGAGGATAAGTTTTTTCATCACTAATTATCCGGACATGATATAAGAGCGAGAAACGCTAGATTAAAATTCCTATTTTTACTTTTCCCCTACTCAGGCAAATGTAGAAAAGTTTTGGAGAAATGATTGATATTACTATGGCGCAAAATTTAGGATAAAGGGTAGTCTTTTATAAATTTTATTATTCTCTATTTCCCGATCGCCCTTCCACTTCACCAAACAAAATAAAATGTTCAAATCCACTATTAAATACACCATTTTCTACTGCTAAAGCAACAAGTGGATTTGAAGCCAGATAAAACCTTTCATCAAAGTTAGTAGTACGCTCGTCGCGACCTTCAAAAAATCCTACATTTATAAAATGTTCAAACCCACTATTAAAAACACCATTTGCCACTGCATCTCTCACCTCTGGATTATCAATTAAATAAACAGTTTCATCAAACAAAAGACTAGGATTTCGCCCTTGAAATTGACCTCTATTAATAAAATGGTCTAAACCATCTCTAAACAAACCATTTTGTACCTGTCGCACCACATCAGAATTATTAGCCAAATAAAAATCCTCATCAAAATATATTTCTATCGGATTAATTCTTTGTTCGGTTACATACTGAATAAAATTTTGAAAAGTATTAGGCGGAACAAAATCAGACTCTATCTTAGCCACAAAAACATTAGATTCTGAACCAAAATTATTTACAGCATTAATCACAGGAAAATCTACAGAATCAGAAAAACCAACCACATAAATATTCCGAGCCGGGTCGATAGTAATACCATTGCCAGATTCATTCCCTACACCACCAATAGTTGCCGAATAATCTAACAATAAACCATTACTAGAAACCTTACTAATAAAAGCATCATCTGGCAAACCAAAACCCACCCCTTCTTGAAAGCCATTAATAATCGGAAAATTTACAGAAGCAGTGCTACCCGTCACATAAACATTACCCAAATCATCCACAGTAATATCATTAGCAAACTCACTACTATTTCCCCCTAAAAAACTCCCATATCCTAAACTTCCATTACGATTAATTTTCATCACAATTCCATCACTACTACCCCCACCAAATAAATTTTGAAATCCACTAAAAGTAGGAAAATCTCCTACGGGTGGAATAGCAATATCTCCCTCAAAAATACGAGTACCTGTCGTACCAGTGACATAAATATTTTCTGCTAAATCTACCGCAATACCACTGCCAGAATCTCCATCACTTCTACCATAAAAAGTTGAAAAAAGTAGGTCACTACCATCCCGATTTAATTTAGTGATAAAAATATCGCTATCTCCGCCATAAATAGGTTGAATAGCATTTCTAATTGGAAAATTAAAAGACCTAGTTGAACCAGTTAGATAAGCATTTCCTTGATTATCTACATCAATATCCGTAGCTGCATCAAAATCAAGCCCACTTAGTAAAGTTGAGTATACTAAAGTTTTTCCATTTCCAGATAGTTTAGTCACAAACGCATCACGGTCTAAATTATTAGTAGAAGTGCTTTGAAAAGCATTTTCTGTTGTAGGAAAGTCAACAAAACCTGGCACGGGAAGTGCTGGAAATGGTGAAAAACCACCCGTACTTCCAGTTACATAAGCATTACCATTATTATCTACGGCAATACCTCTACTAATATCTTCATCTCGACCACCAAGGTAAGTCGAATATTGCACACTATTACCTAAACTAGAAAGTTTTGTCACAAAAGCATCGCCGTTAAAACTTCCTCCACCATAAGTAGTTTGAAAGGCATTAACTGTTAGAAAGTCTAGGGAATTAGTATTACCTGTAACGTAAACTCCCCCAGTAAGATCGACAGCAATATCTATACCAAATTCATCATTACTTCCCCCAAAATAAGTAGACCAAAGAACAGTTCCGTTTTGGTCAAGTTTAGTGACAAAAGCATCGTTATTAAAGACTACTCCCCCGCCATTAAATTCTGGTTGAATAGCATTTAATGTGGGAAAATCAACGGAAGTAGTGTCTCCTGTTATATAAACATTTCCGGCAACATCGACAGCAATACCATTGCCACGGTCGAAGCCATTTCCGCCGATTAATGTGGAATATTCTATAGTAGGGTCGATAATTAATTCATAGTCTTGATTATATTCTCCAATGTTGAATCCTACTTGATTATTTCCGAGTAGTTGATAGGCAACTTCTACTGCAATTTGTTGACCATCTATTTCTTGATAAGCGATTGGGGATACTTCAGATAATTCTCCTAATTCTGTATCTATCAGCAAACTACCATCAGGCAGGATACTAATATTTTCTACGCCACTATAATTAAGAAGAATTTGAGAAGTGTCGGTTTCCGGAGCAACAATAAAATCCCTTTTTAATTTGCCGTCGATACTACTATATATTAGGTCAATGCCAGGATATAAATTTTCATATTCGATGGCTCCATAAGTAGGAATATTAGTATGCCAGTTATTTGAATTATTGCCTTGAAAAAAGTTGGCAACTCCTGGCAGTTGATTTAAAGGTTTGATAGTAGAATTAGGGTTGGCATTTGGGAAATTTAATTTCACCACATCTGAGGTGGTTTGACCTTCTCTTTCTACAGCAGCACCAAAAATAATTTCATTCTGGGAAAAGAGTAAATCGTAATTATTTGCTTTTGCTAAATACTCAATCTCAGAATTGTTAATTTGCCCTACATTTTCCATAAAACTAAGACCTGTAAGAGGGTCATTAGTTTCAGAGAAATCTGTCTGGGGTGTCTGAAATTCTTGTACTTCTAATTCGGGGATAAATGTTTCTGAACTATAGGGAAGATTTAGATTATTAATTTCATTACTTTCAGGCAAATAAGGTGTATCTAAAAATTCATTTTCCGAAAAATTGAAAGAATCTATCATTAACTTTCTCTAATAAAATCAAGCCTAAGATTAGCAGGAAGTTGTAATTTTTCCAAGCCCTGAAAAAGTAGATGTTGGGTAAAACTTAAAATTGTTTCCTTCTACCATGTTTCTATTGTTGGCTTGTATAACCAACGATTTAATTGTTCTTCTTCTACATAACCTTTTAATTCTGGGTCTGGCCAAATATGAAGCTTATCTAAACATCCAACACTTTTAGCTGCTTTTTCCACCTGTTCCCACTGTTTAATAAAATTTTCTGCCCATGATTTTTTAGTCATAATTGAGCTAGCAAATTCTAAACCTGCTGCTATCATACGCTTACCATTAGTTCCACGAGCATTAATAGGTTCCCAAAATATTACTTCTGGGTCAATTTTCATAATTTGTTCTAAATTTATTTTAAAGTCATCCAATGTCATTATTGGAGGAGTAGGAGCCATAGCTACATACAATCTACATCCAGCTTGATGACCTTTTTTTAAAGCTTCATAACGTTTAGAAGGTGGCGGAGATTTTGGTTCAATTTTGAGACTAAGTTCATCATTTAAAAATGGTAAACTCATGCCAACTGTAATATTAGGTTTATTAAGAATATCTAAATCATTTATCCATAAAGGACTACGAGTTAAAATTCTTACTCTTTTCTGATTTTTAGATAATATTTCGACAGTTTGACGAGTAATTTCTGCTGTTTGATAATTTTGATATGGGTCAGTTCCAGAACATAATAAAACTACTCCTTTACCTTCTGCTGTTTCGCGCCATTTCTTTTTACGACTTAACTTTTCTTCTAATTGCTTAGGTATATTTTCTCTAACTAATAAATATTTACCCCAATCCATCTGAGGATTACTAATTCCTTTTTCTTGTAATTCTTTTTGTTTTGTTCTAATTGCTGGAGTAGAAGGTACATAACAATTATGGGTAGCTAGTCCGTTAGCAAAAAAGGTATGGGTTGAAGTTTGGATATCTACAACGTCAACTACACCAAGAGGAATTTTGTCGATAACTTTGGCAGATTTCATACCTTTTAAAGCTCCTCCTATTATTTTATCTGATTTTCTAATTATCGCTGGACAAAAAATAGAAAAAAATCTAATAACCTCCGTAAATCCGCCAATCAGTCGAAGATTAAAACAGCTATTTTTGTATTTTTCTATCTGGAATGTAAAGCCAAAAGACTCAGCATATTTTTGAACTTGGTGCAGTACAGGTAATGTTTTTTGAGAAAATCTAAGGGAACCATTGAAGGAACCTTCCGCATCAAAAAAACCTGCCACAAAACCTCTGTGATACTCAGTAGTATCCAAGAGTTTATTTATTAAATAAAACAACTTTCTACATTGACTTTGAGAGCGAGTTTCTACTTTTTGAGCAGATCGATGTTTTTCATTACCTTGATAATAAGGGCGAATATCAACAGATATCTCAAACTCTAAAAGGTATTCAACTAATCTTTCTAGGGGTTCAATATCGCAAAGAGCAACTCTCCAGTATGGAGTATAATCTCCTTTGTAAAGCTCAGAGGGATTAAATCTAAAGGTTCCATCTCCTTCTGTCATCCCTGCAATATAGCCAAGTTTATAATCAGTTGAAGGTGAAAGATAACGAGCATATCCAACACTTTTGAGTGTGGAAAATCCATCTTTTCTATTTTCTGAAGAGCTTGTTAATTCAGATGTAGGCAACCATTTGCCACGATAATTTAGCCATCCATGATTTGCTGTGGCAATTACTTCTCCGACTTCAGTTATAATTCTATATGCTGGTTTTTTACTCCATTGAATTGCTTCTATAGTAGTTTTGCGGAAAAAGCGATAAACATGGCTAGTCACATTTTCATCAAACCCTAGAAGTTCGTCTCCTACCTTAGAATTTTCTAGTTTTCGCCAGACAAGATCTGAATAAAGAATTAGGGTTTCTGGGGCAAGGCAAAAGGTGCATCCATGAAGACAACCCGATGCTATATTAATTACATAATCACATAATCCTTTCTTTTTTAGGGCACTCTCCTGAAGCGGATTAACAATTTTTTCTGAGCCTTTAATAATAGACATAGCCAATACTCCCAAGTAATTTGTATCATGTATTTTGGCGTTTGCAGTCTTTTATTTTACTTATTCGTAATAGTTATCTAGTATTTAAAATAAATAAAGCTGTTTATTACCTGTATATCTAATTATATCTTGTTTGCGGATATTTTTTCCATCTCTTTCTCTAAGTATTTTATTGGCTCTTAATATTTCTATTTCTTTATCTTGTAATAATCTGTTTATTAAGTATTCAAAGTGATTTTTAGTAGCAGGATGTTTCTCCATATAATCATTGCAAATTTGTTCAAAAGTAGCTTCGTAGCCATTTATAATATTTTTACCTAAGTCTTTATCTAAAATATCTATACAAGATTCATGGTTTTCTAGAGAACTTTCTATACAAAAATCTAATTTTTGCTGTTGCTCATAATAGTCAATAGTTTTTAATCCAAAACCATAAACCTTAAACTCAAATAAATGGTGTAAGTTATTGTACTTCCACAAAGTCTCTTTCATTACTTGTAAGGCAGTGAT
Source organism: Microcoleaceae cyanobacterium MO_207.B10 (assembly GCA_030064835.1). Lineage (GTDB taxonomy): Bacteria > Cyanobacteriota > Cyanobacteriia > Cyanobacteriales > Microcoleaceae > JASJEE01. Next base: position 5,516 of record JASJEE010000312.1, read on the forward strand.
ATTCTGAGAAAAGTGCATTAAATAATATAAAACATCTATATAACCTCTAGGTATTAGAGAAAATGTATGTATGTGTTTAGTGTTTCCTTTATCTCTAAATAATCTGAGAGATTCATTCCTTAGATAGCGTTGCCCACTAACTCTATCAAGTAGTTTTAAATTTTCTGATTCATAATACCCACTTGCTTCTAAAATTGTATTAAAACTAAGTGTAAGATCGCTATGCTTGCCTATAACAAATCTTTTTAATCTCTCGATCATATAGGTATAAAGAATTTCCGTTCCCTTGAGATTATTTATAGACCTGATACTACTCATTGATACATCACTCCACCCAAAAGGATCGATTAAAAAGAAGGAATGACCTTTGCGATTTTTGACTATATCTATACAATGGGAAACAGCATTTTCAAAATCACTACAAATAAATTCACACTGCTCTATTAAACTACCAAAATCTCCAAAAATTTCATGTTGTTGTTCATTTACTAATTCTTCTAGACCTGCTTCTAACATAGAATAATTTTTCAAGCAGTTTATATGATTTTTCTTGTTATCTATAAAAATATATTTAACATTGAGCGGATACTTGCGTTTACATTTTTTATAAGCTGAACGAACAGCTTTAATAATTCTAATAGGAGAACCTTCCCACTTTCTTGAATCCTCTTGGTCATCATATATACCACCACCACAAAATCCATCTATGAAAGTAAAATTTTCTTCTCCACGCCTTGTTTTCTGATGAAGAGTTATAATCAAATTTTCTATATATTCTTCGATAATTTGATGCTTGGCTTTAGTATGAGGATCTATTGTAGGAATATCACTGCCATCAGCACCCCATTTTGGTTGCGAGTTACTCATTATTGCTTTTCTCCAGAAATCAAATTTTTAGTTATTTTTGGTCAAACATTAAAAAATGTACTTTATAAATTTTTACTAGAATTATACTTAAGTATAATTGTCCCAAAACAAATTATACTTTTGTTGCTTAAAGTATAATTTGCCTATTATCCACCGATGATTTTTAGAACCTCTGGTGCAAGAAATACCTTGGCAAGTTAAGCTTCAGATAAAGCATAATAAACATCTGTATCTAAATCTAAAAAATCTATCACTAATTTTCTCTAATAAAATCCAGAATATAATCAGCAGTAACTTCTGCTTTTTCCAAGTGAGGAACATGACCACAATTAGGAATCCAAATCAGTTGAGAATTAGGAATTGCCTCCTGCAACTTACCAGCATCACCAGTGCCTAAAATCTTATCATTCTCTCCCCACAAAATTAACGTTTGCTGTTTCAAAGAAGGCAATTTATCTTTAAAATTACCATAGCCACCACTTTTAGTAAAAGAAATTAAAGCCTTATTCCAACGAGGCATTTCTAGATGCAATCTCGCACAAATATTAGCATCTGAACTAGCAAAACTTTTATCAAAATAAGCGGCACGACTAATATTTTCTCGCACCTGGGGGCGACGCAAAAATTCTGTAGCAAAATAGTCAAGTGGAGGAAATATAAACTTACTAATAATCGGATTATTTTGCATTCCAGCACTATCAATTAATACCAACTTTTTCACAACTTCTGGATAAGTTAGAGTAAAATCAATAGCAGCAGCACCACCCATAGAAGCACCAACCAAAATAACAGGTTGATTAATCAAACTTTTCCAGAAAGAATAAAGATGAGTAGCGATCGCCTGCGGATTAAATTTTAAATTCGCCAATCTATTTGTAAATCCAAATCCCAATAAATCGACCGCCCAAGTTTGATTTTTGTCAGCTAATAAAGGCAAAATTCGACGAAATTCAAAAATTGAACTATCAAAACCATGCAGTAGTAAAATAGGAATTTTATTCTTACCTTGATACACATAAGTTGTATTTATCGGCTGAGAAGTTAGAGGAGTAGTAATTAATTTTTGTTTGATATTTTGGGCAAGAGCTATAGATGTAGATTCGGTGAGGTTTTCTGTTAACTTTGGCAAAAAATCAGGAAACATTTTGATTGATTTTGATTGATAGTTTTGGCAATTTTCCCTTGAGTGTATCATAAAAGCATACTATTGGATATGTGGCTTGACTCTTTTGTTTTATTCATTTTCTTCTTTTCTGTAATTTGGTGTTTGTTTGATTAAGTGTAGTTGTAGTTTCTTTATTTCCTAGTATTAGGTTCTCAGTAGTAGCTTTACCAAAAATAACTAGGATAAAAAAGCAGAAATTTTGATTTACAGGAAAGTTTAGACATCATTGTAGTTGCCAACAAATATCCCATCCGAAAAATTGTTAATAATTTAACTTCCAATCAGAGGAAACTTTAATTGCCATGCTCTACTTACTGGTTCAGTTTTACTATAGCAATCCGCCCATAGGTTGCGGGTAATTAAAAAGTAAATAAAAAACTTAAAACTCCCACCTGTTCCCAGTTCCTTGTGCCCTCTTACCGAAAAAGCAGTAAGATTTTTGCCACGAATAAAATAGGATTACTATATCTATATTAATAACTAAAATCAAAACTGAGAAACTTCTTTAGGGCGTTGCTGATGCGTGGGTATGATTTATATTTATTAGTGATCGCTAAACTATTAAATAGTAAGTATTCTAGATTGTTGAGTTTTTATTTTCATACCTTGATTCAGCAACGCCT
>JASJEE010000035.1 GCA_030064835.1 Microcoleaceae cyanobacterium MO_207.B10
AAACAAGTATTAAGAGAGCTTAGAGTGACTAAAATCTAAAAGAGGTAAGACTTCAAAAGCTTAAAATCTGGTAAATACCAGAGGTGGAAAGGTACATATATTCCCTAGATTTTTAAGTGAAAAATAGTTATCTTGATTTCTTCTTTCTTATTACCTGTTCCCAATTAAGTGTTCCCTGTTCCCTTTTTATATTTTCTTGACAAACAATCTCTAATAAATTATTTAACATCTAAAGAAACATGAATAAAACAAAATCCTTAATGCTTCCATAAATCATAACTAATTGTGAGCTAGAAGCAATTCGTATTCCCGGTACAATTCAGCCTTATGGGATACTTTTAGTATTAAAAGAACCAGAGTTAACTATTATCCAAATCAGCAAAAATTGTCAGGAATTCTTCGGAATTGAATATCATCAAATTATTAATCAAAAATTAAGTAAAATTGTAGAAGCATCACAAGTAAAAAAACTAAAATATATTGTCAAAAATCAAGAAACGGCAGTTTTTTTAAATCCGATAAATTTACTCATCAAAGCTCCAAATCAACAGGAAATTTTATTAGATGGAATTATTCATCGTTATGAAAATGTTTTAATTTTGGAATTGGAAAAAAGACAAGCTCAAAATAGTAATATTTCCTTCTTTAATTTTTACCATTTAGTCAGAGCTTCTACATATAAATTACAAAGTGCATCCAACTTTAAAGAACTAATCGGATTTGTAGTAACAGAAATCAAAAAAATCACCGAATATGACCGAGTAATGCTCTATAAATTTGATAATGAAATGAATGGCTCGGTGATTGCTGAAGTGAAAGAAAAAGATTTAGAACCATTCTTAGGATTACACTATCCAGCAACAGATATTCCCATACAAGCAAGGGAATTATATACTTTGAACTGGTTAAGATTAATTCCTGATATAAATTATCAGCCTGTTGAAATTTTTCCTACCAATAATCCAATTACTAATCAACCCCTAGATTTAAGTTTAAGTATTCTGAGAAGTATATCTCCATTACATATAGAATACCTAGAAAATATGGGAGTTACAGCAACTTTATGTATATCCTTAATCAAGGAACAAAAATTATGGGGATTAATCGCTTGTCACCACTATTCACCTAAATTTGTTTCCTACGAAATTAGAAAAAGTTGTGAATTTATCGGTCAAGTAATGTCAGTTGAGTTAGTTTATAAAGAAAAAGCTGAAACAAACTATTATCATTTACAAGATTTAAAAAAAATCAAAAATAATATCATTGAATCAATGGCTAATAGCCAAAACTTTTTGCAAGGTTTAGTCAAAGAACCAAATCTTTTACTCAATTTAGTCAATGCTGAAGGAGCAATCATTTGTTGGGGAGAAAATTGTACATTAATAGGTAAAACACCAGAAGTAACAGACATCGAAAAATTAGTGTCATGGCTCAAACTAAATATAGATGAAGAAATTTTTTATACAGATTCTTTAGCTAAAATTTATCCAGAAGCAGCACAATTTAAAGACATAATTAGTGGTTTATTATTAATTACAATTAATCTAAGTCAAAAGTCATATCAAGTTGCTTGGTTTAGACCAGAAGTTATTCAGACTGTAAATTGGGCAGGTAATCCTTATCAAGAAGTGGAAATTGATGAAAGGGGGGAAGCAAAAATGTCTCCCCGGAAGTCATTTGAGCAATGGAAAGAACTGGTTAAATTAAAATCTTCTCCCTGGGAGACACAGGAAATAGACATAGCTTTAGAAGTGAGAAGTGCAATTATTTTAGGTGCATTAGAATCTTCTGAAGAAGAGTTGCGTCAAAGTCAAGAACTTGCTCAAGTAACTCTAAAATCAATCGCGGATGCAGTAATTACAACAAATGCAGAGGGAAAAATTGAAACATTAAATCCTGTAGCAGAAAAACTCACAGGTTGGTCAACTAGCGAAGCAACTGGTTTAGCAGTAAATCAAGTATTCAATGTGATCGATGAAAGCTCTCGCTTACCCATAGAAAATCTAGTAGAAGAAGTGATTAGTTCTGGGGAAACTTCAAATATATATACAGATGTAATACTTATTTCCAGGGATGGTCAAGAATATGGTATTGATGATTCAGTCGCACCTATTCGGAATCATAATGGTGATGTGATTGGAGCTGTGGTAGTATTTCGGGATGTTACTCAAGAAAGGTCTCTAGCAAATCAATTATTATGGCAAGCGAGTCACGATCAATTAACGGGTTTAGCAAATCGCCATGAATTTGAGCAACGACTGAGCGATTTATTGAAAGCTAATCAGACAAATCCTAAGAGTCATGCTATCTGTTATTTAGATTTAGACCAATTTAAAATAGTTAATGACACTTGTGGTCATATAGTAGGAGATGAATTGTTGCGTCAAATTAGTCACTTATTAGAAAGTGAGTTAAGAAATACAGATATTTTGGCGCGTCTGGGAGGGGATGAATTTGGCTTATTATTGCAAAATATTGAATTAGAAACAGCAACACAGTTAGGAGAGCGACTGCGGGAAAAAATTCAGAATTTTCGATTTGTCTGGCAAGAAAAAGTATTTAGTGTGGGAGTGAGTATTGGTATAGTAGCAATAGATAAAAATATGGAAGATTTAGCTGCTATTTTAAGTGCAGCAGATGCTGCTTGTTATGCAGCTAAGAATTTAGGCAGAAATCGAGTTCATGTATATCAGCAAGACGATCGCGAGTTAATTAAGCAGCGGAATGAAATTAAGTGGGCAGTCAAAATTCCCCAAGCTTTGGAGGAAAATCGCTTTTGTTTATACTATCAATCTATAATACCAGTTCAGGTAACAGAGTCTAGTTATGAACATCGGGAAATTCTGTTGCGGTTGCGGGATACATCTGGAAAAATCATTTCTCCTATGGCGTTTATTCCAGCAGCGGAACGCTATAACTTGATGAACAAAATTGATCGCTGGGTAGTTAGTCATGTTTTTGCATATTTAACAGAGAATTATCTGCAAAAACAGAATATTGAGTGTATTTATACGATTAATCTTTCTGGTGATAGTATTAATGATGAGACATTTATTGAATTTTTATATCAGCAATTCGACTCTTCTCAAATAAGACCTCAGATGATTTGTTTTGAAGTAACGGAAACTTTAGCTATTTCTAATTTGCATAAAGCTACTAAATTTATTAATTCTCTGAAAAATTTAGGTTGTAAGTTTGCTTTAGATGATTTTGGCAGTGGAATGTCATCTTTTGGTTATTTAAGAAATTTGCCTGTAGATTATATCAAAATTGATGGAGCTTTTGTGAGAGATATGGAAGTTAATCCCATTAACTGTGAAATTGTAGAAGCTATTCATCGGATTGGTTGTGTGATGAAAATGAAAACAATAGCTGAATTTGTGGAAAATGAGAATATTTTGGCAAATTTGCAGGAAATAGGTGTTAATTATGCTCAGGGTTATGGTATTGCTAAACCAAACCCCTTAACATAAAAATATTTTTTGAATTATCAAATTTGATTGAAATTTAGTTATTAGGTAAGCGATCGCTAATTTATTGCCAAAGACTTTATCGTGCAATAAATAATAGAAATAGGTATTAAGACTAAAGTTATAAGCAGCTTTTAACCTGATATATAATACCTAATACCTAATACCTAATACCTAATAGCTATATTTATTTATCTTTTGTCCGAGAATTTTTAGGTTTATTTTCTGCCAATAAATCTGTCAAAGACCAAGCAAAACTAACAATCATTGCCTGAGCTATTGCATTTACTGATTCTTGACTAGGACTGTTTGACACTGGTTTTGTTTCCTTCGATATATTATCAGTCACTCTGATTAATCTCCTCAAATAAAAAACTATAATTATATATTACTACTTATATTAACTCATATCCGCAAAAAAGCAACAGTGACAAATCACAAACTGGCTGGTGATATATATCATCAAAATTTTACCGGAATTTTTATTGATAGTTGTGATGAATAGGGAAATCTCTACAAATAAAGATGCAAAACCTGTAAAAGATGGATTAGGGTACGGATTTCACAACTGTCCCATCAGAAAAATTATAAATATTGATGTTAGTGAATGGTTGTATTATTTTTAGTAGTAATTATTCAGTAGTTAAAACAGCCTTTTTTCTGACTATAAATCTTACTTCAATAGTAATTTTCGACCCTATTTTAGCAGTAAACCACAGTAGTAGACCGACACAGCTAAAACTGTGCAGCTTTTTTTGTATAACTGACACCGCATCCCCCCATCTCCCCATTTTCTAATGCACCATTTAAGGTGTGTCAGTCCAGTAGGGACATTGTATACAACGTCCCTAGATTGCGGTAAAGTCAAGGGTTTAAGTCCCCCACAAAAGTTTGAAAAAGCCCGTGGAACTGCTTTTATGGAGGTATAAATCCCTTATTATACACCTTGAGAAGTTGATAACGCAGTTCATTTGCAAGAGACTTGCTGAAGTGCTGAAGTGCTACTTCAATTCACAGAACATATTATCTGATTTGGAAATTATCTGCTGTCAAGGTTGGATTATCAGAGAGAATAGCAAATTGACCGCCATCTCCGAGACCTGCTGCACTACCATTAGCATTGTAGAATAAACCACCTGTACTAGAATCATAAACAATAATACCACTACTTGTTGCAGGATTACTGCTTACAGTCTGAAACTCATTACCAATATTTCCTCCTGAAGCAGTAGTTATTTCTGTAAAAGTCCTTGTGTCAACTAGAATTAAATCTAAATCAGGCTGGAGGTCTGTAATTGTATCTACACCCAAATCTTGTGATGCAAACGGACGGTTAGTATTAAAGATAAAGCGGTCAATACTACCACCTCCGGTAAGTTCGTCGTTTCCTCGGCCACCATTGAGGCGATCGCGACCAATACCAGCTTCGATAGTATCGTTACCTGCACCACCTGATAAGAAATCATTACCACGACGACCTATTAATACATCATTACCAGCTTGTCCAAAGATTCTGTCGTTACCCGAACCTCCATTAATCACATCATTATCACTACCACCTGCGAGAGTATCGTTGCCGCCTGCACCTAACATGGTGTCGTCCCCTGCACCACCATTAAAGATATTATCTGCACTACTACCTTCAATTTCTAATGGTAGTGATTCAGCCGTAACAACCTCAGTTTCCAATAAAGAAGCCTCAGAAACTTGCTTGATGTGAACTTGGTCGATAAAATCACTCACACCAGGAACATATTTACCATAAGCAGTATAACCAGTACCCTTGAGGCTCTCAACATTGGCCTCATCAGCCTCTGGTCCCTGATAATACAAAGGTACGGGGCGGGAAGTATGAGTTCCCCACTGGTCGCCATCAGAGATGTCTGTACCCCAGAAGTGACCAACTTCAATAGCCGAATCTTCTTCCCAACTACCACGAAAAGCTGGAGTAATAGATTCGCCACCATCTTCTAGTAGAGAATTTGCTAGCAACTCAGGGAAGTTATCTAGCAATGTCAGGTAGTGGTCGTGGTCTGCAGTAACCATTAGCAGGTTTTCTTCGTAGCCACCATTCTCTAGAATCCACTCATGGGTAGTTCTGACCGTATCAGAAATATCCAGTTGAGTACCGAGCATCAAATCCATATTGTTGGCATGAGCAGACCAGTCAATGTCACCCACCTCAACCATTAGGTAAAATCCTTCGTCTGCTTGTCCTAGATATTCTAGAGCAGCTTCGGTCATCTCAGTAACTGTAGGATTTTCCAATATATCGGCAGCTAGCTCGTCACCACTAAGTAAACCATCTTCACTGTAGCCATTTGTACCAGTAGCACCGTAATCGCTGTCAGCAGTACGCCACGGGAGATTATTCTGACCAGTTTGCCCATAAACTCCCCACAGGTGTTCGCCATTATCAGGATCGATAGACTGAGCAAGTTCAAACAGAGCTTGACCGCCATCTACATTTTCTTCACGCTCGATGAAATTCCAATTAACATCGGCTGTATCATAGTCACCAGCCTTCAGTAGATCGATATCAGCCTGAGTGATATAACGTTCGTTGCCTGACGCTTCAGGATGACCTGCACCCAAAATTAGGTTGGGAGCGACTTCAAGCACGGAGTCGAAGATGTTATCGGTCTCTTCAACAGCATGGTCGTGTTCGTCTAGCAAGTTACCATCTTCATCGACACCGTATGTGGCATAAATGTTATTGCCATCCTCATCAGTCTCATATAGAGTTGGTACATTACCTTCACTATCAAGTAAGTTACCATCATCGTCAACACCATATCGGGCGTAGAGAATATTGCCCTCGTCATCAGTAACAAATTCTACTAACTCGTTGCCCTCATCATCTGTTGGTACATCAGTAAGCAAGTCAGATTCAGGGAAAGTCCAATAACTGCTGATGTTGGATTCTTCTGTGGTTTTATTTCTACCGCTGGTATGGGCGATACCTGCAGCAGGTGTAGCGTGACTCCAGGGAACACTGCTAACTACACCAGCAGCAAAACCATTTTCCATGGCGATTTCCACCATTGATTCTACATCTTGTTCGTAGATGTCTACTCCAATAGCGCCAACGTAAGTCTTTGTTCCAGTATGAAAACCAGTAGCAGTACCTGCAGAGTCTGGGTAATATTCTTTGATGTATTCTGGGTCGAAGCCTGCTTCTGTGTTACCAAAGTTTTCGTAGTAGTTTTCATCCCAAGGTGTTACACCACCTCTAACGAGGTCAAAAATGGGAACGTTACCGCCTTCAAATACGTCAGTAGGTTTGAATTCAAGTTCTTCACCATTTTCATTGGTGCGGATGGGGCCTTCTCCAGTGTTGTGACCGTAAATGCTGCCTTCGATTAGGGAATTGCTCTTTTCGCCTTCGATTACGGTATTTGCATCAGTGGAAATAACATATCCGTCTAGCAAGTCTTGATAACTCTGACCAAATCCTTTTCCTTGGGTATAGTAATCATCTAAAGTTCGACCTGCAAATTGTGCTTTGAGTTCATTAATGCTCAGATCGCTAGTATTTTCTCCTGTGGCGACATTATAGCCGAGTTCAGCAAGTTCGTTGATAATTTCTTCATGGATAGCACCAGCACGGGTCATTTCCCAACCCATGCCGTCGCCAATTACGAGAATGACATTTTTAGACATTATTGAAGTTAGTTACCAATAAATATTGGTCTATATGTATCTACAAATTTATACAATAGTGTCTTTAAATTAATTGAAAGTAATGTTTTGGTTAATAAGTAGTTAAAGTTTTGTAGTTAAGAATTTATACTCATTGAAATGCAATATTTCGGTTTTAAATAGCTTGTCTTGCTCGACAATGATAAAGTTTTGATAATATTAGCCTAAGATTTTTCTTGGTACTGATAATATATCATACTTTAGTTGATAGTGGTAGTGGCATAGGTAACTGTTACCTTCTGTCCTTAAGCTAAAATTCCAATTTAATGAGGAAAATTTAAAAAAAATTTAAGCTTAAATATAACCTAAAATACTTTTTTTATCAGAGGTAAGTACATCAGTAATTTTTCTCCCAGAAGAAGCAAAAGGTTTGTTTATAACTGTGTCTCTGTTGTCTGATTTATTTGAAGGTTTGAAATCTAAAATTACAACCCAATTATTCCTTCAATTTCTAACGCTGTAGCCACTCGTAAAATTAAAGCTTCATTATTTTCATTATTCTCTTCTTCGATAACTCCATCTCTCAAGCTATGAGCTTGAACGTCATATATAAAGAAAGTACCAGAGTCTTGATCAAATAAATCTGATACTTCTAAAATACCAGATGATTCCCATAAGACCTCTCATTTGAGACGGTTGAGTCGTTAATACCATATTTGCACTATCAATTTAGGATGAAAAAAAAGGTTTTCTGTAATTGCATCTTGAAGAGATAATTACTATTAAAAAACCTAAGAGAGTTATATTGTCATAAGTTTTTCTCAAACAAGTATATGAAAAGTATAAGTTTTGGTTAAAGGAAAGTTAAAGCTATTATAAAGGAACTATATTAGATACTATTTTGATAAAAAATTAAAATAATATTAAAAACATGATATTGTTTTTACACAATAAATTATCTGTTAAAACTCCTTGATAAATGTTAACAATTATTCTTTTTGTTATATGTAATACCAATTTTAAAAAAGCAATGTTAGCAATTAATAAGACTCTGTTGCCGGATTTAAAATGAAAATGCTATAGTAAGAATTGACTTGAGAAAAAAACAAGTAGAAACATGAATTTTCGTACAATCGACGGTAGTAACAATAACCTAGATCAGGTTGAATATGGCAAAACGGGTGAAAACTTACTTCGTTTAACACCAGTAAGCTATGCAGATGGAATAGAAGAATTAGCTGATGGTCTAAATCCCAGAGAAATTAGTAATGCTGTATTCACTCAATCAGAATCTATTCTCAATGCTCGCAATTTAAGCGATTATACATGGTTATGGGGACAATTTCTTGACCATGATGTTACTTTGAGCGAGTTACAGTCAGGTGAAACAGCAGAAACTATTAACATTTTCATTCCTGGGGACGATGAAATTTTTGCACCGGGTTCATTTATTCCTGTCACCAGGTCACTATTTGATGAAAATACTGGCACTAGCACTGATAACCCCCGCGAACAATTCAACGAAATTACTGCTTGGATAGATGGTAGTAATGTCTACGGTAGTGAATTAGAACGTTCTGACTGGTTGCGAACTTTTGATGATGGAAAATTGAAAGTTACTGACCATTCTACAGGAGATTTGCTGCCAACCCCAGGAAGCGATCCAAATGCTCCTCACATGGCAATGGATGGGGTAACTGGTGAAAGCACTTTTATTGCTGGTGATGTCCGAGCCAACGAAAACGTGGCCTTAGCATCAATGCACACTTTATGGGTACGGGAACATAACCGGATTGCTGGAATTATTGCAGATACTCATACAGACTTACCTGATGAAGAGATTTATCAACGGGCGCGTAAAATAGTAGGTGCAGAAATTCAGAAAATTACTTATGATGAGTTCTTACCTAGTTTAGGTGTAACTCTCGACCCTTATACTGGATACGATCCTACTGTTAATCCTAATATCACTACAGAATTTTCTACTGCTGGTTTTCGTATCGGACACACTTTAATTAGTTCTACTTTGCCACGTATAAATGAATATGGCACGCCTACAGAGGAGGGTCCACTCAGTTTAGCAGATGCTTTCTTCCGACCAGATCGGATAACAGAAGAAGGGGGAATAGATCCTATATTGCGGGGTTTAGCTTTCCAGGTGCAGCAGGAAACAGATGCAAGTGTAATTGACGATCTACGGAATCTATTGTTTGGCCCTCCTAGTGGTGGACCAGTCGCAAATGGTTCAGATTTGCCATCTCTAAATATTCAGCGTGGTCGCGACCATGGTTTGGGCAGTTATAATGATGCCAGAGAAGCACTAGGGTTGACCAGGAAAGAAAATTTTAGTGACATTTCATCTGACCAGGAAGTAGTGGCAGCACTGGAGTCAGTTTATGAGAGTGTTGATGATGTTGAAATCTGGGTGGGGATGTTGTCAGAGGATAATTTACCAAATGCTAGTCTTGGGGAGTTGAATGAGGCGATTTTAGCAGACCAGTTTACCCGATTGCGGGATGGCGATCGCTTCTGGTATGAAAATGATCCTGACCTTGATAATTGGGAGTTAAACGGTGAGTCTGTTTCAGAATATTTAGAGAATTTTCAGTTATCAGATGTTCTCCAGTTGAATACTGGAATTGAAGATGTTTCTGGTAATGTATTCTTTGTTCAACCTGGCGATGTCTTGAACGGTAATTCCGGTAACGATTCCTTGTCAGGAGGTGCAGGTAACGATACTCTTAATGGTCGTGGTGGTCAAGACACCCTGAATGGTGCTGCTGGAGACGATGAACTTAAAGGTGGTGCTGGTAAAGATATCCTGAATGGTGATGCAGGAAACGACGAACTTACAGGTGGTAAAGGTAAAGACAGCCTGGATGGTGGTGCAGGAGACGACGAACTCACTGGTGGTAAAGGTAAAGATAGCCTGGATGGTGGTGCAGGAGACGACCAACTCAAAGGTAATGATGGTCAAGACACCCTGAATGGTGGTGCAGGAAACGACGAACTTACAGGTAATGGTGGTCAAGACCACTTTATCTTTAACTCTAATGAAGCATTTCAATCAGAGGATTTGGGTATAGATACAATTACAGACTTCCAGTCTAATCGAGATATAATTTTACTTGACAAGGATACTTTTACAGCAATAACTACTGCTACAGGAGGAAATATTGGTGATGAGTTTGCCACTGTAACAAGTAGTCCTGAGACAAGTGATGCCTTTATTGTCTATAATTCTAGTACAGGTGATCTGTTCTACAATGCTAATGGTAGTGCAGCAGGTTTTGGAGATGGCGGTCAATTTGCGATTCTCTCTGATAATCCAACTCTGACAGCAGATAATTTCCAAATCGGATAATATCTTCTATGTTTTCAGGACTTCTAATATCTGGGGTTATTTGCGGAATATATTGCCTACTTTCAAGAGCAAGTAGGAGGGAGCGCTCCAGTGCCGGCATCTTCCACGCTATAGCATCCTAGCAGCAACAAGTGTACCTTACAGCGGTTTTCATTTCAGTAGGGTTTTGTTGCCAGAAGGTAGCGATTCCCGAAGGGATTGCTTCGCAAATCGCTAAATCACCCCCTTGTGGCGGTATAACGGCTTTGTTGCATAAAAGTAGCGATATAACATCCATTCCGCTTTGGTTAGCATATCAAACGCGGAGTAAGTGCGGCTGGTATATCGCTATCTTTGGCTATTATTGATGTTCTATTCATCTATTGTCCAATAGTTAGGGTGGGCTGATTCAATCTCAAAACGTTTACCTGTAAACGTTTTAGCCTTTTTAGGTCTTATATTGATGTTCTGTTCATCTATTGGACAATAGTTACAGCAGTTTCCCCGCATTATGAAGTAGATATGCACAAGCAAGTGCGGTAGCTATATACTTTCATGCAACAAAGCCGTTTTTTTGCACAAATCATAACCAAACGGATTTTGGTGGTGGTGCATAGTAATGGTATAGGGAGTGTGGGGGGTGTGGGAAGTGTGGGAAGGGTGGGGAGTCTGGGAAAAAATATATATTCTCACCATTACTATGCAGGAGTACCCGGATTTGATTTCACTTGGGGTTGTTAGACCAAACCCCTACAGTTTTTGCACAAATCATTTACGGAAAAATTCAGGTATTAACTGTTCCATCTCCAAAAATGCTGCCACTCGTAAAATCAAAGCTTCATTATAAGGTGCAGCAATAATTTGTACTCCTAAAGGTAAACCATTAGTACGGCGAATGGGAACCGACAAAACTGGCAACCCAATAAAAGACAAAGGTTGTGTATACAAACCTAAATTCGGACGCACTAACACTTCCTCCCCAGCAATAATCATTTTTTCTTGCCCTAATAGCGGTGCAACACAAGGAGTAGTAGGAGCCAAAATAATATCTACTTCCTTAAATATTTCCTCAACACAACCTTGATACCAACGGCGGAAACGTTGAGCTTGGATATACCAGTCTGACGGAATTAAAGCACCTGCTAAAAAGCGGTCGCGAGTTGCTGGATCGAAATCTTGGGGGCGGGTGCGTAAATTTTCCCAATGCAAATTCGCACCCTCAGCAGCAGTAATAATATAAGCAGCAGCTCGCGCTCGATGTGCTTCGGGTATTGTCACCCGCTGAGTCACACCTAATGCGTCCGCCACCTGTTCCACTGCTGCGAATACTTCCGGTTCTGCAGCTTTGGCAAAGTGACCGTCAGCAATAGCAATGCGCAAATCTTTAATACCTTGGTTGAGTTGAGGCAAAGAATTTTCAGGAAGGCGCTTAGTACAAACTGGGTCTGTTGCATCCGAACCTTGCAAAACATCATAAACTGTGGCAATATCCCGTACAGAGCGAGCAAAAGGTCCAACATGGTCTAAACTACTGGCAAATAGAAAAACCCCTGCTCGTGATAAACGCCCATAAGTTGGTTTAAACCCAAAGACACCACATAGAGAAGCAGGTACGCGGATGGAACCGTTGGTATCGGAACCGAGAGTAATGGGTACTAAACCTGCAGCAACCGCAGCAGCAGATCCACCGGAGGAACCGCCGGAGATGCGAGTGAGGTCGTGGGGGTTAGGGGTTGCGCCGTAGTGACTGTTTTCTGTTACGAAACCGTAGGCGTATTCATCCATATTCAGGGCACCAACCAGGATGGCACCTGCTTGTTTTAGTTTAGCAACAGCGGTTGCATCTTTAGTCGCAGGTGGGTTTTCAGCATTAATTTTGGCTCCAGCGAGGGTGGTTAAACCTGCGATGTCGTACAGGTTTTTGACGGCAAAGGGTACGCCTGTTAGGGGGCCTGGGTTTTTACATTGGGCGATGTCTGTGTCTATTTGTTTGGCAGCGAGCAGTGCGGTTTCAGCGGTGATGGCGGTGAAGCAGTTGAGGGTTTGGTTCCGGTTGTTAATTTGTTTTAGGTATTCGGTGATAACGGTTTGAGCTGTAGTTTCACCTGTTTTGATGGCGGTAGCGATAGCAATGGCGTCTTTTTGGTTGAGGTTGATAGTCATCTTGTAATACCAGTTAGAAATAAAGTTTGCTACATATCAGTTGCATGCAACGTCCCTACAGAGTTAGAGATAAATTACAGCAATTTGGGAGGCGCGTGAGGTACAAAATTTTATTATTTGTTAAAGGTAGTTCACCTGTTACAAAAATTAGTAATATCATGTCCGGATAATTAGTTATAAAAAAACTTTCTTCTTCTTCCTTCTTTTATTCTGACTCATGAGGACTGAGGACTGACTCCTCCCCAGTTATTTATTTATCACTGTTCAACCGGACATGATATAACACAAGCATCCTGCTTGTTACAGTCTAGAAGGCTGTGTTACCGAATTATTAATTACTAATAATTAATAATTAAATAATTCGCGCCTTGAAGCCGACCCTTGGATAGGGGAAAAAAAGTGCTCTTGAATTTCGGGGTCTTCAATAGTTAAGGTTTTAACCTTCTTGTAATTATCAATTATCCATTATCAATTATCAATTAATGAAAAAGACTGTACCTCACCATTCTCATCCATTGCTGTAATTTATAAGACTTATAATAGTGTCTTTTCATATTCCTATTGCCTATTTCCTAATAGACCTCTCTAGAAAAGAGGAAGTAGGAAGTAAGGGGAAAGAATTGATAATTTATCCCCGATAATTGATGTTACTTTTTGTTATTGGAGATGTCTAATTTTTCTAAGTCAAATTTGGGTGCAGGTTCGATTTCTGGTGGTAGAGGAAATTCTATGACTAATTCAGCGATCGCTGAGATTCTTTCCATATTCGCTACTACACCTGGAAGGTGTTCTGGATGTAATGGTAAATTAATTAATTCTGCCGTCAATTCAACATATTTTTCGATATTTTTCATTTTAATTTTACTAACTTATTTCAGATTAATAGTTCTTATCCAAAGGAAGAAAACTTAATTTTTGCTGGAGTAGTTTCTGCTAATAATTTACCATGATTAAAGACATATTTAATAGTAGAACGTTTCCTAATTGCATCAAAGCAACTATCTGCCTCAACAACTATTAAATTAGCTGGTTTACCAACTACAATTCCATACCTATCTGCTAAATTTAAAGTTCTAGCACCATTGCTAGTAATCATTTGATAACAAGCATCAATTTCTGTCATTCCTGTCATCTGACATATATGCACCCCCATATAAGCCACATCTAACATACTACCAGTACCTAAACTATACCAAGGATCTAGGATACAATCATGTCCAAAACTCACATTTAAACCCCGTTGCCATAATTCTTTAACTCGCGTTACTCCCCGCCTTTTTGGATAAATATCAGTACGACCTTGAAGGGTAATATTAATTAAAGGATTAGCAATAAAATTAATTTTAGACTTTTCTAATAAACTCATTAATTTCTCAGCATAAGCATTATTATAAGAAGCAAAAGCTGTGGTGTGACTAGCAGTAACTCTATTACTTAAACCAGTGCGAATTGCACAAGCAGCAACTACTTCTAAAAAACGCGATTGGTCGTCATCTATTTCATCACAATGAATATCAATAGAACAGTCATATTTTTCTGCCAATTCAAAAATTTGATGCACAGATTTCACCCCATCTTCCCTAGTAAATTCATAATGAGGAATTCCACCCACAGCATCGACTCCTAATTGCAAAGCTGTTTCTAAAAGTGGCAGATTTTCATGTTGACTATAAATCCCATCTTGGGGGAAAGCAACTATTTGTAAATTCATCCAATTTTTGACAGTTTCTTTTACTTCTAAAAGTGCTTGTAATGCTGTTAGTGTGGGTTCACTAACATCGACATGGGTTCTCGAAAATAATACCCCTTTTTGAGCTTGGAGTTTGAGTATTTCAATAGCACGTTTTTTGACATCTTCTATAGTAAGTTTTTGTTTCCGATTGCCCCAAATTTCTATACCTTCAAATAATGTGCCACTTTGATTCCAGCGCGGTTCTCCTGCAGTTAGGGCCGAGTCTAGGTGAATATGAGATTCTACAAATGGTGGAGTAACTAATTTTTCTTGAAGATCAAGTTCTTGGTCAGCAAAAGCTGGAATATCCGGCGATATAGCAGCAATTTTACTGTCATCAATAGCGATATCTACTATTTCTGTTTTGTGAGTTGCTTGGAGTAGGCGACAGTTTCGCAGGATTAATTCATAGTTTTTGTTAGACATAATATTATCTGGGTGGATATTTGATAATTTGTAAGTATTTAACTGTCAGCTATTAAGTTATCCTTTTTGAAGAAATAATCAGAGTTGAAACATTGAGCGAAAATTCAAAGTTACTCTCAAAGTATTCTTTGCTAATCTTTCTATTTCATTACTTGGTGCAGGATTATTACCAAGGAAAAGCTATTTGTGTAGCATTCTACAGGAAAGGACAGCTATTTGAATACTGATAATAATGTTATAATAGCCTATATTATTACAGTTAAATTATTTTTTTACTTAATAATTCCTATGGATTTGCCTAGACTGAATCTAAAAAACCAAATTTTAGTCGGATATTCTCTGCCAGTATTACTATCATTTTTCTCAGTATTTTTAGTTTATTCACAAGTAGAAAAACTCAGAAAACAAGCCCAAGAACTAGATATGATTGAGGAGAAATTTGATAATATTCAAAACTTAGGGTTTAGTATTTTGTCTATGCAGAATAATGCTAGAGGATATCTTCTGGGGAAATTTTCTGAACAATTAACAGAATACGAAATATGGGACACAAAATTTTATGAATTATCGGCAAATTTACGCATTTCAATTAAAGAACCTAAACTGCGCAAAGATTTAGAGGAAATTATTAATATTGGAGACCGTTTAAATGAGTTTAACAGAAGATTAATTTCTTATATTGAGTTGGGAAAACCAGAAAAAGCCAGTGAAGTATGGCAGGAAGGAAAGGTTAAAAACATGACGATTAATCTAGAAAAACTCATAGATGAATTGAGAATTCTTCAATCAGAAAGAGTAGATTTACAACTAGAAAAGGAAGAAAAAGAATTACAGTTGTTAATTATAATAGTATTTGCCACAACGGGTATTTCTGCATTACTTGCATTTCTGATTGGGAATACAATAGCTGCTAAAATTAGCACAAATATAACTCAAGAAGCTAGCACAATTTCCTCTTCATCTTCAGAAATAACTACGACAATGATAGAACAGGAAAAAAACGCATCTTCTCAAGCTGCAGCATTAAATCAAATGACTACTACTATTGATGAGTTAAATATTTCATTTCAAAACTCAACAGCACAAATCAAAGCTACAGAAACCGATGCTACTAAAGCGCTAAATTTATCAGAATTAGGTACTGAAGCAGTTAATAAAGCATTAACAGGAATGTCTATTTTAAAAGAAAAAGTTGCAGGGATTGCCGAACAAAGTCAGCAGTTAAATGAGCAATCATCTGAAATTGAGAATATTATTAGTTTGGTGAATCAATTATCGACTCAAATTAATATTCTTGCCCTGAATGCTACTATAGAATCTATACGAGCTAATAAAGATAGTCAAGGGTTTGGAGTAATAGCTAATGAAATTCGTAGTCTTGCCGAAAAAAGTAGACTATATGTTGGAAATATTAGCAACCTCATTAATGAAATTCAGGAAACTATCAAAACAACAGTAAATTCTACTAATGAAGGTAATCATACTGCTACAGAAGCAATGCAAATTGTTGAAGAAATGGCTATTAGTTTTACAGGTGTGACAAAAGCAGTTAAAAATGTTGATTTTAATAATAAACAAATTTCTTTTAATACTCAACAGCAAGCTCAAGCTCTAGAACAAGTAGTAGAAGCTATTAATATAATTAACAATACTGCCCAAGAAAATTCTCAAGGAATTACCTTAGTAAAAGACCAGATTCAAAAACTTGAACTAACTCTCAAAAATCTGCTTTCTTTATTGTAATATTTAAGTACCTGGTCATAATTAAAATTATTTGAATTGGAGGATTCAGGAGTCAGAATGGTTTTCATAAATTTACTTTTTGTAATTATTTTAAGTGTGATTTTCTCTACCTATTTAACTATAGCAATCCTCTAATCGGTTGCAGTATTTTGGGAGTAGGGGCGATTTCCTGCGGAATGCTGCCTCTTGCAGAGGAATCGCCCGTACAGGAGTCAGAATTTTTAAGGTTTTCAGCTATTTTTAGCTATTAGAAAACTTGTTATGAACAATTTAGGATTGCTATAACTTCCTGCTTCTAAAAAAGGGATAGGAAGTTTAATATAGCAATTCTTAATCAGAGGTAACTTTCACAACATTTTCTGAAGTTATGAGGTACATAATGTCAAAATTTTGAGTCTATAAAATCTTACTTTTAACTCAGGGTCATTTCATTCTAGATTTTGGCAATGAATTTACTGGTTTTACAGATAGCTAAAGATGCGTTGTCTAAAGCTGGCAATAAGGTATTCTCGTAAATATATAAAATGGAAAAGTTGAGAATGAAATAGCCCTGCTTTTAACTTTTGATTTCCGTCAAACGATATTACTTATTAATTCTATTCTATTAACTAAAATTAGCACCTGAAATATGATGAAAAATTTATCACAACTAGCTAAATGTTCTAATTGCGGTGGGTTTCATTTTTCTCTGAATCATCAACTACCAGACTTCCCGCAAGACCCCCGTAAATTAGTAGATGATTTGGTAAAAATGGGTGTTTATCATCCTTCAGGAATTTCTCTTACCAATCATATTCTCCAAAGTCAAAGCTCAAAATTAAAAACTAAAAATTCTTCCCCCATCGAGCAATCAAAAAGTTGGCAAGACAAAAAGCATTTATCACTTTCTTTGGATAAATCTGGCATTTTCTCTTCCAGAGATTTTTCTGGTCAACAGCTAAAGGATTCATTGCTAAAAAATCAAACTGACAATCAGAAAAATCATACCTACCAACTTGCTCAAGAATTGATTAAAAAAGCTGGAGGATTAGATGGTATCTCAACTTCTATTTTTAGCCAAAATATTCAGCAAATTCTCCCCAACTCTATCCGCAATTCTGATGTTACTCGTCGTAAATTTATAGAGAGAATTGTAGTTACTTCTTTATTAGTTAGTCTCGCTAATTGTAGCCTGCCTGAAATCAGAGAAAAAGATGATTTAACACCTACAAAACTAGAAAAAACTAATCTCAAAATTGGATTCATTCCGATTACCTGCGCTACACCAATTATTATGTCTGCTCCATTAGGATTTTATGAGAAATATGGCTTAACAGTAGAATTAGTCAAAATGAACAGTTGGGAACAAGTTAGAGACTCAGCGATCGCCGGTGAATTAGATGCCTATCATATGCTTTCTCCCATGCCACTTGCTATGAGCTTAGGTTTAGATTCTCTAGCATTTCCGATTAATTTAGTGAGCATTCAAAATATTAATGGCAATGCAATTACAGTCGGGATGAAACATCAAGGAAAAGTCACAAAACCAGAAGATTTTAAAGGCTTCAAAATTGCTATTCCTTTTGTTTATTCTATGCCACATTTATTGTTACGTTACTATCTAGCTGCTGGTAAAATTAACCCAGATAAAGATGTACAAATCATGACAATACCACCTACTGAAATGATTCAAAAATTAGAGACAGGTGAAATTGATGCCATGATTGTTGCCGAACCATTTAATCAACTAGCAGTTGCCAAAAAAATTGGATTTATTCACATATTAAGTAGAGATATTTGGCCGGGACATCCTTGTTGCTCTTTTGCAGCTAGTCAACAATGGATTAGTCAACATCCCAATACATTTAGAGCATTAAATAAAGCAATTATTGATAGTTCTATTTATGCCCAAAATCCACTTCACCGCCGAGAAATTGCCCAAGCAATATCAGCTCCAGAATATATTAATGTTCCTGAAGGTATTTTAATAGAAATATTAACAGGCAGATTTCCAGATGGTAATGGTACAATTAAAAATTTTCCAGACAGAATAGATTTTGACCCCTATCCTTGGAAAAGTTTTTCCTATTGGATTACTTCTCAATTAGTACGCTGGAATTTATTAGCTAATAATATTGACCATGAAAATATTGCAGATGAAGTATTTCTTACAAGTTTAGCCAGACAAATTGCTAAACAATTAGGGCAAACACCACCCACAATTATTCTCCGTTATGAACAATTAAAATACGATACTTTTGACCCCAGTGAGCCAGAAGAATATGCACGCCAACAGATTAAAAAATATGGCTTTTGAATTGGCAATAAAGGTAATTTTTTTGTTTTTAGTTGCGCTTTAGTGCAAAATATATCTAGCAGCATTAAAGCAAAACTACAAATAAATTACAAGTTTTTTTCCCTTCTAGAAACTGACAACAATTTGAGCAAGACGCTTTAAGATTTGCAAAACTACATAGATATCATCTTGACGATTGAGAGCAAAAGGATAAGACTGACTATAAATAGGTTTATCTTGTTGAATAAGCTTCAAAAAACTAAACTCATTGCCATTAGTCACAAATCCAAAAGTAGGTTTGGTGTTATCTTGATTACCTAACATATACGCCAGGGTTTGAGGAATTCCTGCTTCTAGGGAATATTTTGCTCTCTTAGACTCAATAACCATAATCCAAAAATGAGGTGTAAATATCAACAAATCAAGTCTTCCCTTAACAATTGTTTCTTGATCCTCAGAAGTAATTTCCACTTCTTTCTCAGCGCTTAAATAAAAGGGTGGACGGTAAAAACCTGCTAACTTCAATAAAGGTGATAATACCACCATTTTGATAATGGGTTCGAGAATGGGATATGTTGACAAGTGGAAATAATCCTTTTTCACTTCATCTAATGCTTGCTTTTCCTCATCTGAGAGTTCTGGCAAATTTTCTTGCCATTCTGGAAAGAATTGGTCATCATTTGTACGTTGAAGACCAAATTTTTCTTGTAATTGGTATAGCTCGATATTTTGAGCTTGGATATTTTCAACCATAGTTTTTTATATTCTTATTTATATTCTACAAAAGCAGTTAGGACTCAGCTAAAAGCTAAAAGCTGAATGCTAAAAGCTGATAGCTATTTAAACAATTTCTAACTCTAAATTATGACTTTTAGCAAAATCGTGAGTAAAATGATCCACAACATTTGTATCACTTAATTCTAGGTTGTAAAAATCCACAAAATCTTGCTCAAAATAAGGTCCGGCGTGCCAGGTTCCCACCTCTAATTTAATAAAACAATTGCCTGGAATTTTAAAAGCAATTACATCCTCTAATTTAGGTTTCTCTTCTTGGCAAGGTGGAGCAACTGCCATCAACCATTCCTTTCCTTCTAGAGAACCCAAACATTGAGTACATTGGACGTGACGAGTAATTTTTGTAAACTTTAGACCTTGATTATTTAATCTCATAATATAGAATCGTGGCGTACCATTTTCTAAACTTAATTGAGCATCATCTAGGTCATATTTTTTGCCATCTTGTGCAGCAGAAATTAATTGCCCAAAAGGTCGAAAATTCTCTGATGTAATTTCCTGAGCAATAAGTTTTTTAACTACTATTGATTGATTCATTTTTTCCATGCTCTAATTTTGATTTTCTGCAAATTTACTATATGTTTTTAATTGTCTCTACGAACCTCATCCTATCTAAAACAAATTGATTTATGTCGATTAGACAGAAGTTATGGAGTAAGCATTCAGCAGTCAGCTATTAGCTCTCAGCTATGACTTATTCACTCATTATTTTTAAGCATCTTGCTTCTAAGGATAGTCTAATTATCTGAACTGTACTGGTTAAAATTTTGAATTTATTACTGTAAGTATTCAGCTCTTAGCAAACCCTAAATAATTCTCTCGTGGAGCGAGAGCTTACTTTGGCACTAAATTTTAATTCTCATTTCTCAATTCCTTTTACCTTCTACTCTCGTCAATAGCTGAATGCTTACCTTATGGAATTTAATTTTTTCTTATTTCCCAAAAGTCTAGACTATCTTACATACTCATTAAATCAGATTTATCTAATGACTTAGAAATGAGGATTTTATTCTCTACAGAAACAGAACTTGAATTACCTAAGCTCTATATCATCTGATTTCTAAAAAAAATCTAGACTTTATTTAATTCTCATTACCTAATTAGATTTAAACTCAAAACCATTCGCCTCAGCATAACGATGTAAAAACCGCATTACTCTCTCAAAATTTTCCTCTGACTCCACTTCAAAAGAACATTCTACTAGAGAAAAATCAGTTTCATCAGCAGATAAAAATTTAATCCCACTAGGAGCAACTTCAATTTTTCCCTCCTCATCTTTTAACCACAATTTATTTATTTTATTAGTGAAGGAACGAAAACTTTCTGTTGCTTGGAGACGGTCAAATATCAGTACCACTATTTTGGTTTCAGAATTTCGACGTTTTCTCAGACTAACTCCTGTAATTTCTTCATCTAATCCTTCGATAAATTGCACAGATACAGTCATTTGATTTTCTTAAATAGTTTTACACAATTCTTAGTTTACATTAATTATGCTTTTCCTGAACAAAAATTAATCAGGTATCAGCTCAAGACAACTGTCATTTCAGTTAACAGTTATCAGTTATCAGTTAGCCTCCTATGGTCGGAACTGCGCTCTTCTTTACCTCCAGCTTCAGCAGTAGGCTTGAAATAGGGAATATTCTTTTTTTATCCCCTGAAAAGAGGAAGCTTGAGACCCAAATTTTTCGGTCACTAAATTTATATGACAATTAACTTCCTGCTTGGATATGATGAATAAATCTCTGAGGAATATCTACCTTATTTCCCCAATGAAGATGAAGATAAGAAGCATGAACTTGATAAAAATTCCAGCCTTCAACAGTTGACTGACTCTGATTTTTATCTTCGTCAACTCGCCACATTTTATATAGAGGTTTTGAGGGAATTTCAGTTAATTCAGAACGATGAAACTCATGCCCATAAACTTGTGTATTTACTGCTAATAAAGGAGTATCTATATTTGTAATTGCTTGCCGATATCCTAACTTTAAACTTTTCCCCATTACTGCAGTTGTTGGCAAAATTCCTACCATCTCCCAAGACTGACTATTAAAATCAATAATTGCCTCAGATAAATACATCAACCCACCACATTCAGCATAAGTTGGCATTCCCGAAATAATTGCTTTTTTTACTGCCTTTCTAACAAGAACATTTGCACTTAACTGTTGAGCAAAAACTTCTGGAAATCCTCCACCAAAATATAAACATTGTATTCCTTCTGGTAAATTTTCATCTTTTAGCGGACTCCAAAAAACTAATTTTGCTCCTAACTCTTCCAGAATATCCAGGTTGTCTTGATAATAAAAATTAAAGGCTTGATCGCGAGCAACCCCTATTAAAATTTCTGACTTTCTTTTCTCAAAATCATTAACAACTGAACCTGAAAAATGTATTGTCTGATTAGAGCAAATATTAGTAGATAAAAGAGGCTGATAAATCTCATTCTCAACTTTCAACAAAGGGAGTAAATTTTCCCAATCAAAACAAGTTTCAGCCAAATCAGCGAAATTATTAATTATACTATCTAAATCCGGCATTTCATCAGTAGGAACTAAACCCAAATGTCGGTCAGGAATACTAATATTTTGATGCCGTCTCAAAACCCCAAGTATAGGTAAATTTATAGATTTTAAAGAATTTTCCAGTAGTTGTAAGTGGCGATCGCTTCCCACTCGGTTAAGTATCAAACCAGCAAAATTAATAGTAGGATCGAGAGAAACAAAACCATGAGCGATCGCTGCTACAGAAGTAGACAACCGACTACAGTCAAGCACCAATAAAACAGGCAAATTCAGCAACCGGGAAATATGAGCAGTGGAAGCAAAATCAGGAAAACACTTTTCACCTCCCCCCCTTTCAAAGGGGGGTAAGGGGGGATTAATAACCCCATCAAACAAACCCATCACTCCCTCCACCAAAGCAAAATCAACACCCTGAATATTACGCGCAAAACATTGTTGCACATAAACCTCAGAAGTCAGCACTGGGTCTAAATTCCGACAAGGTTTACCCGTCACATATTGATGAAACATCGGATCAATATAATCAGGTCCTACTTTAAATGATTGTACTTGCAAATGTTGCCGTTTTAAATAAGCTAGTAACGCCAACGTAACAGTTGTTTTACCAACACCACTACGTTCTCCTGCAACTATTAAACTCAATAGACTTCTCCGAAAAAAAAATATATTTCTTGTAATATACAATCCGGTTGAACAGTTCTCATTGCGACGATAGGAAGCAATCTCCCCGCACCTCTGAGATTGCTTTCCTTACGGAATGCTCCGCAAACATGTCGCGCAGCGTTTAATGTAGGCGACAGCCGAAAAGCGAAACCTTCCACTGCGTTCCAGTCGCAATGACGCGAGCTATAGTAATTATCCGGATTCTATATAACTGAAAAGAGACGAAAAATGATTTTGTGAGTAACTTTTACAACTCTAGCTGATACTGAAGAAAGATAAATTTATTTTATGGAGATGTCTAATATTTTCCCCCTTTTTGTACTCACAAAAATTTAGTTAAGAAACACCTTCCTCCTCATATATTTCATGCTCTCGATGAATAAAAATTTCCGCTAATACCTGATAAGCTTCTTTCCAAGCATCTATAACTTCTGGGGTTGCATCCTCTCCCAAAACATCCTGCATAGCTTGCAACATACATTCTCCAACTATTGGATATTGTTCCGGTTGTACATGAGTTTGTACATGACGGTGAGCAATTTTTTCCACCATTGATTTTAAACTAGGCAAATCATCAATATGGGTAGCATAACTATAAACTGCAGTAGCTAACTTGGCAGGTTGAGAGCCATCAGCTTGAGCCGACATATTAAATTGTGATTTAACTTCTGGATAATTAGCAAACATTATTTCATACATTCGAGATGTAATTTCTTTTCCCTGTTTTTTCAGCACTGGTGCAGTGGATTTAACAATATCAATTGTTTGTTGACTAACCATATATTTTGTGAATTTTTTGAGTACAACATAATATTATCTTTTGATAATTTACTTCTGAGTAAAACCAAGTTTTTCTTAATATTTACTAATTGTTTTTGAAAAATTATAAATAAATTTTATCCTTTCTTGTTAGGAGATATTAATTCTGATTTTATAAAATTTATAGAAATTTATTTACAAGTTTATCTCATTCTCTATCCTATCTTTACTAGTTAAATTGATGAATTATTACACCATTACCTGGAAAATATCTTTTTCTTTCTTGTTTTTATACTCGTTTTTGAAGTGTAAGATAGAAACCATCAACTTTGATAATTCCCCACTTAAATCTGTTGCTAATTTCACAAAAAAATAATTGCTTGTCTTACATAGTAATTGTGAGAATGTCTATTTTTTTCCACACCTCTCACACTTCCCACACTTCCCACACGAAGACAGGGAGAAGGGGAGAGGGAGAGACACGGAGATAGAGTGTCACTGACACGCCGCGTCCCCGCGTCACCGTGTCAAATCTTACACACCTCCCACACTTGCGGTCACTATTTCTACCATTAGACATCTCCCATAATAAAAAATAAAATCAATTATCGAGTAGAAATCATCAATTCTTTCTCCCTACTCTGTACCGACGTTCCATGCAACGTCCCTACCTACTCCCTACTCCCTCTTTTCCACTAGAGGTCTATTTGAACCACCACCAAACAATTTAGGGTGCATTCTTCACACACCCTAAAAATACCTATTACACTCTTAATTTTTAACTTGAACTAACGACTTCCCGCCCAAGTTACCCACTTACGAGACACACCTATATGACTGCTAGCTTCATTTAACTCTGCCGCATTAATATTAGCACCCGTCAAATCTGCCCCACTCATTTCTACCTCATTTAATGCTGCCCCAATTAAGTCGGCATTTGTCAGGTTAGCCCCACGCAGGTCAGCTCGATTCAAATTAGTCCTTCCTAACCTCGCACCTGTGAGGTCAGCACCGATTAAATTCACATCGGTCAAATTAGCGCTACGCAGGTCTGCATTAGTGAGGTCAACTCCCGATAAATTTGCTTGTCGTAGATCGGCTCCATTCAGTTTTGCCCCACTTAGGTCTGCCCCACTTAAGTCTGCTTGATTTAGGTTAACCAGAGGCAATTTAGCCCCACTCAGATTAGCCTTACCAAGGCAAATACCCCGGAAATAACGTTTCCCGATAGAGTAACGCCTCAGAAATTTTTGACTATCCATATTTTTGTAGTTCCTTTAATAAAATTGTTTTTTCAAAGATGGTTTATATTTTTATTTTGCTGGCAAAATGAGAAAGTATAGCCAAAACTACATAAAACTTTAGAACTAAATCAATTTATATGAAGTTAAGTGGAAAAAGATTAATCTATAATTTGCTATAGCAATTCCCATAATGGTGAGGTAAAAAATTCTAGCTTTGAGAGAACAGGGAACAGGGAATTAGGGAGTAATGGAAAGAATAAAAGATGAAAAGATAACTGTAATTCACGAGATTGGGAAAAGCGACACAGCATATTTCCTGCTAGGTGTCTACCTGATAACATCGGGAAACGCTATATATTAATTAGTAATTTATACTTATGAAGTATATCTACCGTCTTAAAATAGACTTTCTTAACTTCTTGATTGAATTAAATTATGAGTTAAGTGCCAACCATAAATCTTCAAATTGTAGTAAAAATAATTCAGAATTTATCAAATTTATCTAACTAACAAAAAAATATAGCGTTTCCCAGAATAATGAGGTACACCTATCTATATTTCTATTTTAGAATGTGTTAAATGTTCCCTAAAACCAACTAACGAGTATGCCTGACTAATATAGGAATTACTAGAGAAAGAAATAATATTCACCTACTACCTACCACCTACCACCTGAATTCTTACAAATGAGCGGACTTTATCAGTACAGTAATTGCTATATCTACCTTATCTACCTTATCTTTGGTTTGAATAGTAATTAATAGAATTTAGGCAGTTAAGCAAAATAGTAAACCTTACTGGCACAAGAACTGCATAAGCACATCCAATTCAGAGTTAAATTAGATAAAATAATTACCCGTGCAGTTTACAAAATCAGAGAAAATAATCAATAATATGTCATACTTTGTGATAAAAATTGTTAGGCTGTAATTGTTATAGTAAGTTAATTAATCTGATTCTAATTATTTTGTGCCAATATTCATACTTGACTCTTGAGACCACTTAACTATCAATCCAAAATCCACTAACTGTTATGAATAATCCTATATATCCTGGCCTCATACTCAGTAACCGCTATAAAATTGTTAAACAATTGGGACATGGTGGGTTTGGACGTACCTACCTAGCAGAAGACAACCACCGTTTCCAAGAACTCTGTGTACTCAAAGAATTTGCTCCCCAGGTTCACGGTAGCTATGCTTTGCAAAAATCTCAAGAACTATTTGAACGGGAAGCAGGAGTACTATACAAATTGCGACATCCACAAATTCCTGGCTTCCGAGAAATGTTTCGTTTTAAGTTAAATGGGCAAGGATATCTATTTTTAGTCCAAGATTATGTGGAGGGTAAAACTTATCGTGCTTTGCTAGAAAACCGCAGACGCCAAAAAGTTTTTTTTAGCGAAGCAGAGGTAACTAAATTTTTACTGCAACTGTTGCCAGTATTAGAATATATCCACAACTTAGGAGTAATTCACCGTGACATTTCCCCAGATAATTTGATACTACGAAAGACTGATAAGTTGCCGGTTTTGATTGACTTTGGTGGAGTCAAAGAAATGGCAACAAAAGTTGTGTCTGAGTACGCCCACAATCCTGGTAGTTTACCACTCCAAGCTACCAGGTTGGGTAAGGTGGGGTATGCTCCAGATGAACAAATGCGACTGGGGATCATTTCACCCCACAGCGATCTATATGCTTTGGCTGCAACTGTGTTAGTTTTGCTGACTGGGAAAGAACCATCTTTTTTGATAGATGCTCACAATTTGACTTTTAACTGGCGAGGGGAAGTTAGTCTTAGTCCAAATTTAAGTCGGGTTTTGGATAAAATGTTGGCTTCTAAACCAAGCGATCGCTACCTCACCGCTCGTCAAGTGATCGAAGCTCTGAATGTTGCACCATCCACCACTGACTTAGCTCCTACCGAAGCGCCACCGGAAGTTTATACTACTGACACAGTTGTTGTTGGTGGCGTATCCAGTGTGACTACGATGCCAGTTTCTCAGATGCCGATAAATAATGGTGCTAATCACCTACTATCTTCTGTTTTGCCGACAATTTTATTAGTATTGGTGACTATAGTTGGTATGGGAGGAATGGGATGGATCGTGGGGAATTTGTGGTTAAAATACAGTTATAATCAAGAAAAAGTTATTCCAGAGCAACCGCAAGGGTTGAGCGATCGCTTACAAAAATTAGGTATTGATGCGTCTTTCTTTTTCCCTTTAGTAGATAATTTTTTCTACGCTAAATATCCGCAAAAAAGAGGGCAAACTTTGAGTGATGACAGCCCAGAAGATAAATTATGGCGGTGGCGGTGGTATTCTATTGCTGATAAGTTATTAGATAAGTTAGAAACACTCAGCCCAGAAGCTCGGCGTAGACTTGGTGATTATAGTAGGGATGATATTGAGCGATGGAAAATCCAACTACAGCGCTTAAATATTAGTAGTACAGCTTTTAACGATTTGACTGATGCTAGATTTTTTTATTTATTTTCTGAACAACCTCGTCGCCAGAATATTATTGGTTTGCCAATAGGTCAAATTTGGCAAGCGATCGCTACTGATACAATGAAAGATTTACAAAGCAGAAAATCTCTAGAAGAAGTTAGTTTTGCACAAGGTTCATTTCGAGAAGTTGTCAACGGTACTATCCAACCAGGAGAAGGTAAAATTTATCTAGCTTGGTTAGAAGATGAACAAATTTTGCGAGTCAGATTAGAAGCTAATTCTCCAGAAGTTTTATTATCAATTTATCCTCCCATAAATCATCGTCGTAGGTCTAGAGGATTAATAGAAGATTCTCCAGAAAAACGATGGATAGGTGAAACAAGAAGTTCTGGTTATTATCAATTTGTAGTAGTTTCTAATTCAGCCCAACCTATTGAATATTCTTTAGTATTATTTGCTAGAAATAGAAGTTATCGTAGGTATTAGATCGGCAATTAATAATTAGGGTTTGCTGAAAAAGTCTTATGAGTAAGGGGAGGAGTCAGGAGTCAGGAGTCAGGAGTCAGGAGGAGTAATACCATTTCTCAAAAACTTTTCTACATTTGATTGAGTAGGGACGTTTTGCTGACGCAAAGCTCCGAAGTGCGCTGCGCGACATGTTTGCGCAGCATTCCGGAACGGAAAACGCATTTTTGTTATGCAA